>NZ_JBHWGD010000061.1:0-24138 GCF_042733235.1 Kitasatospora sp. NPDC059722 | reverse complement strand
GGGGGGGGGGGGGGGGGGCCCGCGCGCCCGCCCCCCCCCACCCCAGGACGGCGTGTTTGGCGCGGCGCGCGCCCCCGCCGCCGCGCCCCCCCGGGCCGGGGCACGACCGGGAGCCGATCGCCCCCGGCGATCTGATCTGCGGCCAGTGCGGCACCGGCAATGTGCCCACCCGGCGCTACTGCCGCCGCTGCGGCGACCCGCTCGAAGACGCCCGGGTCGCGCCGAAGCCGCCGTGGTGGCGGCGGCCGTTCGTCCGCCGGCCGAGGCCGGGCCCGGTCGCGGGGGACCGTCCGCGCGTGCGCCGGCTGCGCCGCCCGCGGTTCGTCGTGCCGCTGGTGCTGGTGGCGCTGCTCGCCGCCGGGGGCTACGCGTACCGGGGTGAGCTGGCCGCCGGCGTCGAGGTGGTCCGCGACCGGCTCGCCACGCCGCAGCAGGTCCACCCCACCGCGGTCCGGGCCTCCAGCGAGGACCCGGCCCACCCGGCGGCGCTCGCCGTCGACGGGACCACCGACCGCTACTGGGCGCCCGCCCGCCCCGGGGACGGCCGCGGCGAGTACCTGGAGATGGACTTCGCGTCGCCGTTCCGGCTGCTCGACCTCGTGGTCTACCCCGGCACCTCGACCACCGCCGAGCAGTTCCTCACCCAGGCCCGCCCGCGCGAACTCACCGTCACCCTGACCGGCCCGGACGGCAGGGCGACGACCCGGACCGTCCACCCGGCCGACGCGCCGGGCGAGCAGCGCTTCCACCTCGCCGTCGGCGACGTGGTGCGGATCCGCCTGACGGTCGACGCCGCCTACGGCACGGGACCGGACCGCAGGGTGGCCGTCGCCGAGGTGGAGTTCTTCGAACGCCCATGAGGGTTACGGAAATTGACTGTACATCAGATCACTTCCACCGGGGCGGCCGGGAGCCCGAGCGAGAGCAGCATCCGCGCGTGCCCCTTCCGGCTGCGCTCGGCCGCCGCCGTCTCCCCGCTCCGCTCGTGGGCGACGATCAGCGTCTGCCAGGCGTCGTCCCGGAACGGGTCGATCTGCACGCTGCGGGCCGCCGCCCGGGCGCCCGCGACCGGCCGCCCGCGGGCGAGTTCGAGCTTGGCGAGGACCAGCGCGGCCTCGGCGGCGGCGTGCCGGTAGTGCTCCCTGCGCTCCACGACCCACTCCGCCGGACCGTCCTCGGGCAGCAGCTCCCCGGCGTACGCGTCCAGCGCGGCGCGGAGGGCCCGGGCCGCCGCCTCCGGCCGGGCGGCCGCCTCGGCGTCCCGGCCCTCCGCGAGCGAGGTCTCGAACCGCCGCAGGTCGTAGCTGCCCTCCGGGGGGATGCGCAGCAGGTAGGCCTCGCCGGAGCGGACCAGCAGCCGCGATCCGCCGCGGGTGACGCCGGGCTCCAGGAAGGTCCGTAGCGCGGAGACGGCGACGTGCAGGCAGCGCGCGGCGGTGGCGGGCGGGCGCTCGGGCCACAGTGCCTCGACCAGCAGCTCCCGGTGGACGGGCTGGCCGGCGTGGATCGCCAGTAGCCGCAGCAGCGCCCGGGCCCGGGGGCGGATCGCCGTCCAGGTCAAGTCCCTTTCCCCCAGTGTGAGTTCGAAACCGCCGAAGCAGCGCAGCGACAGCGTGGCCGATTCGACGGCAGGCGCGGGTGCGGCCGTCGGCGCGACGCCGCGGTACGGCGGGCGCTCCCGCCCGCCGCCGGTGGTCCCGGTCGGCCGGCGACGCAGCAGGTGGCCGCGGAGCAGCGGGCCCCAGTGGAAGGTGCCGTCGGCCGGGTCGCGCCTGAGCAGGCCGCGCTCGTCGGCCAGGACGCCCAGCAGCCAGGCGCTCTCCGTGCCGCCGACGAGCGCGTCGCACCGTGCCGCGTCGAGCCGCGACAGCGGGCTGACCTGCTCCAGGAAGCGCACGAGCCGCTCCGGGAGCGGCCGGATCACCTCGCGCTCCAGGTAGGCGTGGGTGAGGGAGCCGACGACGGCCGCGACGGCCTCCGGCGGGTGCAGGAGCGCGGGGCCGGCCAGCCGCAGCGCGGCGGGCCAGCCCTGGGTGAGCCCGTCCACCTGCGCCGTCTGCCGGGCGGAGGGCCGGCCGCCGTGCGCGTCGTGCAGCAGCCGGCGGACCTCGTCGGAGCGCAGCCGCAGGTCGGCGGGGCCGAGGACGGTGCTCGTGGCGAGCTCCCAGCGGGTCAGGTTGAACTGGGGCAGCCGCTGGCCGGCCAGCAGGAGGCGGAGGTTGGGCGGGGCGAGCAGCGCGATCTCCTCCAGCGCGGCCTCGGCCTCGGTCCCGTGGATCAGGTGCAGGTCGTCGACGGCGAGCAGCACCGGGCCCGGCCGCCGCTCCACGCGGCGCAGCACGCTCTCGACGGTGAGCGGTCCGGCGCCGCCGCCGAGCGCGTGGCGGACGGCGGAGAGCACGGCCCCGGCCTCGCTCGTGCCGCGCCAGGGGCGCCACCGCACGATCGTGCCCGGGAACCGTTCGAGGTGCTGCGCGAGCAGCGTCGTCTTTCCGTAGCCGGCGGGTGCGACCAGGAGCGTCAGGGCACCGGGCGAGGCGCGGGCCAGCCGGTCGAGGAGGTGGTCGCGGATCACCCAGGAGGTCCGTGCCGGATCACCTGGGGCGGAGTGGATGTGGTGGGCGCGATCGTGCATCGAGGGTCAGCTCCCCCCGCACTGGTAGAGCTCCATGATGATCACTCAGTGTGATCGTTGGTAGACTACTGGAACGGGGCCGCCCTGTCGCCGGATATGCCGGGCCGCGAATATGCCGATCGCGGGCCAGGGCCGGGGCCGGGGCCGGGGCCGGGGCCGGGGCCGGTGGCGGTGCGGCGCGCTACGGGTGCGCACCGGCCGGGGGCTGGGCCGCCGGGCGGTCGACGACCAGTTCCATGTGCATGGAGTCGGTGGACTCCCCGCCCCAGGCCAGGCCGCCGTCGAAGCCGTGCCGCGCCAGCTGCACCAGGAACTCGGCGTCGAAGTGCTCCGAACCGGCCGTCCGCTCCCGGGGGTTGTAGAAACCGCGTTCGACCAGCTGCGCCATCGAGGGGGAGGCGACGGCGGCGGCCGTGGTCGGCCGGGTGCCCTTCTTGCCCGCCTTCTTCTGCCCGAACAGGTAGGCGGGAGTCGCGAGTTTGGCGCGCAGGGAGGTGAGCGTCGCGGCCTGCTCGCGGGCGCCGAGCAGCGGGGCGAGCGCGGTGCGGCGGTCCTCGGCCGCGTTGACGACGGCGGTCAGCCGGTCCGCGTAGCCGCCGGAGGCCGTCAGGTCGAGCTTCTGCTCCCACTGTGCGAGCCGGCGGCCGGCCGGGCTCGTCTCGGCCGGCTCGGCGGAGTGCCGGACCGCCCGCTGGTCGCGGACGGCGGCGGCCTTCACCGCGTCGAGGTTGGCGAGTTGGGTGGTGAGCCGCTGGCGGCTCGGCAGGTCGGCCGCGTCGAGACCGGCCGCGGCGGCGGCCCGGGCGATCCGTTGCTCCTCGGCGGTGATCGCCGCCGTCCAGGGTGCGATGAGGGCGGGCACCTGGGCGAGGAGGGCGGCGCGGTCGGCGTCGGTGGCGGCCTCGAAGTAGCGGGTGCGCAGGTCGAGGAAGGCGTCGCGGTTGTCGCCGAGGGAGGCCTGGAAGGCCGCCGAGGTCTGCGCGAGGCGCCCGGACTCGGCGCGCAGCCGGTCGAAGTGCGCCTGGGCGGCGGGGGAGGGCGCGGCGTCCGGGTCCCCGGCGGTCGCGTCGCCGGTCGCGCGGATCAACGCCCTGCGCTGCCCGTACTCGCCCAGGTCGGCGTGGCTCTCCGCGCCGGTGACGGACCGGACCAGCTCCGCGGTCTCGGCCTTGCCGATCTGCGGCATGTTCGTGGCGTCGTAGTCGATGGCGTACCCGAGGGTGTGCATGGACGCCGGGGTGAACTTGGTGTTCGCGTCGAAGGACTTGCGGAAGGCGAAGGCGGTGCTGGACGACGGCATCGGGCCCTCCAGCGCCGTCGCCACCCCCTCCAGCCGGGCCTTGGCGTCGCGGTGCAGCCAGGGCCGGCCGGGCACCGCGGACTGTTCGATCGCGGAGTAGTGGGCGACGAGCGCGGCCGCCGTGCCGAACCAGCCGAGGCCGGCCCGCAGGAAGTGCCCCTTCTGCGTGTCGGTGGTGAGCGGGACCCCGCCGCCCCCGCTCAGGACGTGCGCGGGGAGCGCGTTGACGGCCGCGAGCGCCTCCGGATCGCTCACGGGAGCCGTGTCCGCGCCGTCGACGCGCTGGACGACGCCGTCGACGCGCTGGACGACGGCCGTGGGCGCGGATCGCACCGACCGGACGAGCGCGGTGGTGGCCGCGTTCCCCGCCGCCCGTTGCAGGGACAGCAGAGCGGCGGCGGGAGTGTGTGCCACCGGGCTCGTGCCGGGCGCCATCCCCGGGCCTGCCCCCGACGCTCCGCCCCGCCGTGCCCCCGCCCGTACGCTCACCCGTCCACGGTAAGCGCCGCCCCACTCGGGACCGCTGCCCGAACGGGCAGACCTTCGTGCCTGGTCGGCGGCTTCCCCGGTCCGCGCCGGGACTTCTTGACGCGTTCCCTACGTCGAATTCGGCAAAGTGAAGGCAAATTCGACGTATGGTCGCGGCCAAGGAATGGGGAGGGCCGGCATGGAGACGACACTGGAACCGGACCGGCGGGCGCTGGACGTCCTGGACACCGCGCGGCAGGTCAGCGGCGGGCGGCTGGGCACCGAACACCTGCTCGCCGCCGCGGCCGACGCCGGCGGCGGCGCCGCCCGAGCCCTCACCGCCGCCGGAGCGCCCGCGCCCGCCCTGCACGCCGCCCTGCGCGACCGCCACGTGGAGTGGACGGCCGACGACGGCGGGCTCGCGGACGCCGAGCGCCGGATCTCCGCCGCCGCCGCCCACGCCCTCGGCGCGGCGATGGACCACGCCCGTGACGAACACGCCCCGAGGTTCACCGCCGAACACGTCCTGCGTGCCGTCCTCGCGGACCCCGGCAACCGCGCCGCCGAACTGCTCGCCCGCTGCGGCGTCGCCCCCGCCGCCGTCCTCGCGCACCTCGACGCCCCGGCGGCCCGCGGCGGCCTCCACCCCCTGCTGCGCCCCACCCGGGACGCCGTCCTCGCCCACCGCGCGGGCCGGCAGCCGCGCTGGAAACGGATGCTGACGCGCCCGGCCGCCGCCGGAGCCGCCCTCGCCGCCGTCCGGCGGGAGACCGACGCCCAGGCCGAACGCCTCGGCCGGCGCTCGCCCGGCACCGAACACGTCCTGCTCGCCGTCCTCGCCCTGCACGAGGTCGCCCGCCACCAGCGGCAGTCCCCGGGCGGCGACCCGGACAGCGGCCCGGCGGACGGCTCGGCGGGCGGCTCGGCGGACGGTGAGGACTCCGCACTCGCCGCCCGGCTCGGCCTCGACCACGCCCGCGCGCACGCCGCCCTCGCCGACGGCGGGCTGCCGCTGCCCGCCGACCCGCGCTCCGTCGAGGCCTACCTGGCCGGCGCCCGCGACACCGACGCCCTGCTCCGGACGCTGCTGCGCGAGGACACCCGGGCGCGCCGCCTCGCCGAGACCCTGGGGGCCGACCTCACGGGCCCCGAGGGCCTCCTGGAACAATGATCACGAACCACGGAAGGGGCCGGGACATGCAGGTGACCATCGGCGAAGAACTGATGCTGCTCTCGCTGGACGACGAGTCCGGCGTCGCGAAGGAGGCGGCGAGCGCGGGCTGGGCCGTCGCGGGCGGCATCCTCGCGGACCTCGTGCTGGCCGGGCGCGTCACCGTCGACGACGGCCGGCTCGCCGTCGCCGACCGCACCCCCACCGGCGACCCGCTCCTGGACGGCCGCCTCGACCGGCTCGCCGAGTGGGCCGAGCGCAAGGGCGCGGGTCGGGGAGCGGGGAAGGCGTCCGGCTGGCTCACCACGGACCGCCCCACCGCCGTCCGCGACGCCGTCCAGCGCCTGTGCGAGCGCGGCCTGATCACCGAGGAGCGCCACCGCGCCCTTGGCATCTTCCCGGTCCGCCGCTACCCCGAGGCCGACCCGACGGTCGAGCGCGAACTGCGCGAGCGCCTCGCCGCCGCCGTCCTGCGCGGCGAGGACCCGGACGCCCGCACCGCCACGCTGATCGCCCTGATCCACGCGACCCGCCTGCACCGCCTGGCCTTCCCCGACCTGCCCCGCAAGGAGGTCGAGCCGCGGTTCGCGGCCATCGCGGCCGGCGAGTGGGCGAGCGGACCGGTCGGCGAGGCGATCCGGAACATGCAGGCCGCGATCGCGGCGATCACCGCCGTCACCGCCGCCACGGCCGCGACGACGGCGGTCATCACGTGACGGCGCGCTGCCCCGGACCCGACGGGCCCCGGGCAGCGCCGGGGCGCGTCTTTCGGATCAGCGGGTGGTGTAGCCGCCGTTGGCGAAGAGGGTCTGGCCGGTGATCCACCAGCCGTCGGTGGCGAGGAACGTGACGATCGGGACGATGTCCTCGATCTTCGTCAGGTCGTTGCCCATCGCCTGCGACTTGTGGAACGCCACGCGCTCCGGGGTCTCCTGGCCGTAGAAGAACGGGGTGTCCATCGGGCCCGGGGCGACGTTGTTCACCGAGATCCCGCGCGCGGCGAACTCCTTGGCCGCGGCCCGCGTGTAGTGCTCGACCGGGGCCTTGGCACCCGCGTAGGTGGAGTAGCCGTCGGTGAACGCGGCGAGCAGCGACGTCAGGATCGTGACGACCTTGCCGCCGTCGTTCAGCTGCCTGCCCGCCTCGCGGATGAAGAAGTACGCGGCCTTGGCGTTCACGGCGTGCATCACGTCGTACTCGGCCTCGGTGGTTTCCACGATCGGCTTGCGCAGCACCATGCCGGCCGTGTTGACGGCGACATCGACGCCGCCGAAGGTCTCCTTCGCGACGGCGAAGACGCGCTCCACCTCGGCGGGCTTCGTCAGGTCGCCCTGCACGGCCACCGCCTCGCCGCCGGCGGCCTTGACCGCGGCGACCGTCGCCTCGGCGTCCGCCGCGGTCCCGTCCGAGTGGTAGTGCACGACGACCTTCGCGCCGTCGGCGCCCGCGGTGCGGCTGATCAGTCCGCCGAGGTTCTTCGCACCGGCGCCGACCAGGACGACCTTGCCGGCCAGGGAGTGGTTGCTGCTCATGATCTACGGCTCCTCGCCAGATGGGGGATGTGTTCGCCGCACCACTGTCCGCCGCGAGGCCCGTCCGGGGCTTGAACGATCCGGCGCCCCCTGGAACGAACCGCTCACGATCTCGCGCGGCACCCGGATCCGCCGCCGCCCGCGGTCGTCATCCGTCCCCCGGACGGACCAGAATCGACGGTATGACCACCCACGCGACGTCCCTGTCCGCCATCAAGCCGCACCTGCTCCGGCTCTCCGGCAGCGGCCAGGACCTCGACGAGGCCGTGGTCGAGCGCGGCCTCGAACGGGCCGCCACCGGGGACTCCCCGATGGAGGACGGGCCCACCCGGCACGTCCTCGCCGTGCACGCGGGCACCTCGGCCGACCTCGCCTGGTCCGCCGACGGCCGGCCCCGGCGCGAGCGCTTCCACCGCGGCCAGGCGCTGATCAACCCGGCCGGCTGGGCCTCCCGCCCGCGCTGGGGGCAGGACGCCGAACTCATGATCGTCGCCCTCGAACCGGCCTGGCTGGAGAAGCTCGCCACCGAGAGCGACCTGCCGGGGCCGCTGGAACTCGCCCCGCGCTTCCACCTGACCGACCCGTTCCTCGCCATGCTCGTCGAGCGCCTGGTCGCCGAGTACGAGGGCCCCCGCCCCGCCGACCCGCTCTACGCGCAGTCCCTGCTCCAGGCCCTCGCCGCCCACCTCATCCGCACCGCCGCCACCCGCGGCCCCGGCCTGCCCGAACGGGACGGCGGCCTCACCCCGAAGCGGCTCGACCGGGTCGTCGACCACATGAACGGCTACCTCGACGGCCGGCTCTCCCTCACCGACCTCGCCGCCGTGGCCGGCGTCAGCCCGTCCCACTTCACCCGGGCGTTCCGCGCCTCGACCGGCCAGTCGCCGCACCAGTACCTCGTCCGCCTGCGCCTCGAACACGCCCGCCGGGCCCTGCTCACCACCGACACCCCCATCGCCGCGATCGCCCAGCTCTGCGGCTTCGCCGACCAGAGCCACCTCACCCGCACGATGCGCCTCCACACGGGCACCACCCCGTCGGCGCTGCGGGCGAGCCGGGACTAGGGCGGCTGAACTCGGCCTCCCCCGGGCGCCGTTCGCCCGTGTCATAGTGGCTTCCGTACGCTCCCCGGCGCACACAGGGTTCGACGAGCACCTCTCATGTGACGGAGGGTCAACAGTGTCGCAAGAAGCTCTGAGCTCGGGGTTGAGCCGGAGGCGTCTGCTCCGCCTGGGGGCAACGGCCGTGGCCGTGGCCGGAGTCGGCGGATCGGTGGTGCCGGTCGCGGCCGGTGCCGAGCGGCTGCCGAATCTCGCGGGCGTCGCCGACGGGAGCACGTTCATGGCGTGGAAGGGCGTCGACGGGGACCAGCGCATCTGGTGGAACCGGCTTGTGAACGGCACCGGTTGGACCGGGCCGCAGCCGGTCGACGGCGCCGCCACCAGTGCCGGGGTCGCCCTGGCCGGGCCGTGGGGCGGGCCGTTGTTCATGGCCTGGAAGGGTGTCCTCGGCGACGAGCGGATCTGGTGGAACTCGTTCGACGGGGGCGCCTGGTCCGCACCCCAGCAGGTGCCGGGTGCCGCGAGCAGCGTCGGCCCGGCGCTGACCGACTACGCCGGGGTCTTCATGGCGTGGAAGGGCGTCACGGGGGACCAGCAGATCTGGTGGAACAGCTACTACGGCGGGTGGACGGCACCGCAGGCGGTCCCCGGGGCGTCCAGTGGCTTCGGGCCCGCTCTGGCGGTCGACCGCAGCGGTGGGCCGTACGGCGTGCCGTGCATGGCGTGGAAGGGCGTCGACGGCGACCAGCGCATCTGGTGGAACAGCTACCAGGGCGGTTCGACGGGCAGCAACTCCTGGACCGGGCCGCAGCCGGTCGACGGCGCCGCCACCAGCGCCGGGGTCGCCCTGGCCGGGCAGCCGGGCGGCGGACTGCTCATGGCGTGGAAGGGGGTGGACGGCGACCAGCGCATCTGGTGGAGCCGGCTCTACCCGTCCTCGACGGTGTGGACCCCGCCCCAGCCGGTGCCCGGGGCGCGCAGCGGCGTCGGGCCCGCCCTCGCCGTCTACGGCGGCTCCACCGTCATGACGTGGAAGGGGGCGGACGGCGACCAGCGCATCTGGTGGAACCGGTTCGACCCCGGCGGGAGCGTCTGGTCCGATCCCCAGCCGATCCTCGGGGCGAGCACGGGCTTCCGTCCGGCCCTCGCCACCGTCGGGGCCTGAGGCGGTCCGGTCCGCCTAGAGCGCCACGACCGCCAGGACGAGCGCGATCAGGACCATCGACAGCCCCAGCGCGATGAACCCGTACTCCAGCGGCCGCCGTTCGCGCCCCTCGACGAGCACCTGGCGCGGGTCGGCCGGGTCGTAGCGCAGCGGCACGTGGCCGCCGTCCGGCAGGGGGTGACGCCGGGTGGACGGGACGGGGGAGAAGACCTCGACCACCCGGCCGTCCTCGGTCTCGAACTGCAGCAGCGGACGCGGCGGCGAGACCCGGTCCTCGGGCGTCGGCACCCGCTCGCGCACCAGCGCCCGCACCGGCACCCCGACCCGCCGCAGCCGCCGCACCTCCCGCAACCCGACCACCCCGGCCAGGTACGCGACCACGCCCCCCAGCCCGCCGAACACCACCACGGCGAACCCGGCCGTCCCACCCACCACGCCTCCCTGCCCGCGCCGCCGTCCCAGGACCTCCAGTATCACGGACGGGCAGTTCGTCAGCCGTCGGCCGAGCGGTGGTCACGTCCTGAAATGGACACGTGGCCCGTCCCCCGGGACTACCCTGGCGTGGTGGAATCCGACCGCAGCAACGGCGAGTTCGACTGGCGTCCGCGTCCTGATCGGGTCCGGGCCGTCGCGGCGCGTCCGCGCTGGTTCGTCCGCCGGATGCGCGTGGCGGCGGGCCTCGGCGTGCTGGCCTTCCTGCTCGTGGCCGGCGGTGTCCTGGCCTTCTTCCAGGCCATCCACTTCCCGTGCCTGTGCGGCGAGGGCCAACCCGTCGACCGCACCGCGGAGATCACGGCACTCGTCAGTGCGCTGGCGGGACTGCTGTCGGCCATCGCCGCCGTGCTCACCGCGGTCGTGTCCCTGGTCGCACTGCGGCGGGACCGGACCGAACCGGCCCCGCCACCGACGACGCCCGACCCCACCGGTCCGGCAGGCGATCCGCCCGCCCCCGCAGGCCCCCCTGCGAGCACCCCGAACGAGTCCGGCACCCACCCGTGGGTCCCGCCCTCGTCGCCGCACTGACACCGGTTCGGGCCCCGGCGATCGTGTCGGTTCGAGCTCTCCGAGCTCGGGCGGCCCCATGTGCCCGCCCAGAAGCGGTCGCGCCCCTCCCGGGCCCCTACACCTCGCCGAGGGGGACCGCCGGGTCGGCGAGGCGGGCCGGGTCCACCACCCGCCGGGAGCGGACGAGTTCGCGGATCGGGTCGGTGACGTCCCAGACGTTGACGTTCATGCCGGCGAGGACCCGGCCGTCGGCGAGCCAGAAGGCGATGAACTCGCGGGTGGCCGGGTCGCCGCGGAAGACCACGCGGTCGTAGCCGCCCGGGTCGACGTAGCCGACGTACTCCATGCCGAGGTCGTACTGGTCGGTGAAGAAGTACGGGACGCGGTCGTACCCGGCGTCGTCCCCGCCGAGCATCGCGCGGGCGGCGCTCTGGGGCTGGTTGACGGCGTTGGCCCAGTGCTCGACGCGGATGTGGCGGGCGAACAGCGGGTGGTAGGCGTTGGCGACGTCGCCGGCCGCGTAGACGTCGGGGGCGGAGGTGCGCAGGTGCTCGTCGGTCGTGATGCCGTTGTCGGTCTCCAGGCCGGCGGCCTCGGCGAGGGCCGTGGCGGGCGCGATGCCGATGCCCACGATGACGACGTCGGCCGGGACGGTGCTGCCGTCGCCGAGCCGGACGCCCGTCACCGTGCCGTCGGCGCCGGTGAGTTCCTCGACGCGGACCTCGAAGCGCAGGTCGACGCCGTGCGAGCGGTGCAGGTCGGCGAAGACCTGGGCGACCTCGCGGCCGAGCACGCGCAGCAGCGGGAGTTCGGCGGCCTCCAGCACGGTGACCTCGGCGCCGGCCTCCCGGGCCGCGGCGGCGGTCTCCAGGCCGATCCAGCCGGCGCCGATCACCACGACCCGGGCGCCCGGGCGCAGCGCCGCCTTGATCCGGTCGCTGTCCTCGACCCGGCGCAGGTAGAGCACGCCGTCCTGGTCGGCGCCGGGCACCGGCAGGCGGCGCGGCACCGAGCCGGTGGTGAGCAGGAGTTTGGCGTACTCGATCCGCCCGTCGTCGACGAGGGTGACGGTGTGCGCGGCGGGGTCGATCGCGGAGACGGCCGTGCCGAGGCGCAGCGTGATGTCGTTCTCGGCGTACCACTGCGGCGGGTGGACGTAGATCTTCTCGCGGGGCGTCTTGCCGAGCAGGTAGCCCTTGGACAGCGGCGGCCGCTCGTACGGGCGCTCGTGCTCCTCGCCGATCAGGACGATGCCGCCCCGGTGCCCGGCCTCGCGCAGCGCCTGCGCGGCCTTGGCCCCGCCGAGCGACGCGCCGACGATGACGATCGGCCGCTCACGTCCGCTGTCGTCCGCGGTTCCCATGCTGAACTCCTCGCTCTCCGGCCCGGATCGACGGCCAGCCTGCCGCCTCGCCGGTGGCCTGTCGAGACCGCGCCGGGCGCGCCGCCACCGGCTCCCCCGTTCGGGTGAAGTCAGGTGGGGGGCGTGGCCTACGGTTGTGTCGCGTCGCGGACCAGGGCGGTGTCGGTGAATTGCTCGAAGCGCACGATGCGGCCGCCGCGCACCACGAAGTGGTGGGCGACGCGCACCGCGAGGGGTTTGCCGGTGGTCTTGTGGACGGCCGTGTAGCGGGCCAGGACGACGACGTTCTCGCCGTCCACGACGTAGGTGTCGTCGTGGGCCGTCCAGTCGTGCCACTCGGCGGCGAGGCGTTCCATCACGTTGCCGGTGACGCCCTTGGGGGTGCGGTAGGTGCCGGCGAGGGGGAAGCCGGCCATCTCCGTCCACTCGATGTCGTCGGCGAGGGTGGCGCGCAGGGCGGCGAGGTCGCCGCGGGCGGAGGCGAGGTACTGGCGGCGGACGACGTCGGCGGGGGCGGTGGACTCGTTGAACGCGGCGGTCCCGCGCGGGATCTCGATCATCGTGGCTCAGCCCCAGGTCGTCTCGCCCATGACGACCTTCGTGCCGAGGTCGACGGCGATCGCCAGGCCGAGGTCCGGGAAGCGCTTCTCCAGGGCCTGTCTGGCCGCGGCGGCGTCCGGGGAACGGCCGATCTCGGTCTCGAAGGCGCGCAGGTAGTCGCGGGTGTGGAAGACGGAGGTGAGGTTGGTGGGCGCGCCGGCGGTGCGGTGGCCGGCCGCGACGAACTGCGGTTCCAGCGCCTCGATGCCGTCCAACAGGTCGATCCAGGCCGCCCGTTGCTCGGGGGCGGGGGTGTCGGCGGTCCACACGTGCAGGCCCTCGAACAGCAGTACGCCGCCGAGGACGGCGTGGTGGTGGTGCTGCCACAGGTAGTGCCGGTCGGGCAGGTGGAAGTCGGCGCCGCGCAGTTCGAACCGGTGGCCCTCGAAGACGAGTTCGTCGCCGTGCAGGGGCTCGGGCCGCACGAGCCGGGTGGGCAGCTCGGGGCCGAGGTGCGCCCAGGCCCCGAGCTTGGCCTCGTAGGTGTCCTGGATGTGCTGGACGGTGGACGGGGTGGCGAGGAAGCGGGCCTCGGGGAAGGCGTCCTGGACCTCCTGCGCACCGAAGTAGAAGTCCGGGTCGCCGTGGCTGACGAACACCGTGGTGAGCCGCTTGCCGGTGGCCCGGATCCGTTCGGCGAGGCGACGGCCGTCGGAGCGGGTGAAGCCGGCGTCCACCAGCAGGGCGTCGTTCGGGCCGGTGACGAGGACGGAGGTCTTGTTGAGGGAGCTGTCCGGGCTGTCGATGACCTCGAAATCAAGCGCGCTCATGCGTGTTCCTTCCACGGGCAGGCGTCGCGCCCAGGATCGGTGCTCGGCGGCCCGTCCGCATCCCGGGAAGGGCCGCCGCGGCCGGCGTCACTCCGCGGGTCCCAGCCGCAGCACCGCCACCGCGCCCGCGAGCGTGGCGACCGCCAGCGTGGACCACAGCACCCCGGGCCCGGCCGCCAGCAGGGCCGTCAGCACCGCGGGTGCCGCCGCCCTGCCCACGCCCATCGACAGCTCCCAGCGGGCCAGCGCCCGCCCGAGCAGGTGCGGCGGCGCCACGGCCGCCACCAGGGCCGTGCCGGAGCCGGTGTAGAGGATCTCGCCCAGCGTGAACAGCACCGCGACCACCGCGATGCCCGCCGCGCCCGGCGTGCCGCCCAGCGAACCGGCCGCCCAGAAGCCCAGGAACGACAGCGACAGCGCGAACCCGGCGGCCGCCATGACCACGCGCCGCGGCCGGTGCGCGAGGCGCAGCACCAGGGCCAGCTGGAGCGCGAGCACCAGCACCGTGTTGCCCACGAAGACGCCGGACGACCACGCGGGCGAGGCCTGGAGGTGCAGCACGAGCAGCGCGGGCAGGGCCACCTCCAGCACGTCGAAGCAGAAGGCGTACGGCACGTTGGCGAGGCTGAGCAGGGTGATCCGCCGCATCGGCGTGCGGGGGCCGGCCTGCGGAGCGCCGACGGGAGCGGAGGGAGCGGGCGGAGCCGTCACCCGCAGCGAGCGGACGAGGGCGGCGGCGCCGAGGCACGTCACGCCCGTCACGCCCGCGAGCAGCCGGATCGCGCCCTCGCCGCCGGTCACCGCGACGGTGGCCAGCAGCGCGCCCGCGCCCATCCCGGCGTTGCGCAGCGAGCGCCCGGCGGCCAGCGCCGCGTCCCGCAGCCGGCCCTCGGTCAGGGTGCTGACCACGGCGGCGTGGGTGGCCGGCCAGGACTGGCTGCCCACGCCGATCAGCACGGCCGCCGCCGTGAAGCCGGGCAGGCCGCCGGCCGCGAGCAGCGCGAGCGCGCCCAGCGACCGCACCGCGAGCGTCGCCGCGGCCGGCAGGGTGCGGGCGCCCCGGTCGATCCACCGGCCGGTCAGCGGCACCACCATGAGGCCCACGACCATGCCGAGGGTCATCGCGAGGCCGGCCCCGCCGGCGGTCAGGTGCAGCACCTCGATGCCGTAGAGCAGCAGGAACGGGCGCAGCAGGCCGGTGCCCACCGCGTCCACGAGCAGGGCGGCGGCGTAGCGGGGCCCGCCGGCGGCGGTGAGCAGGGCGAGGAGGGCGGACGGGCCGCGGCGGGTCGTGCCGACCGGCGGCGCGGGCGGCTCACCGGCCCGGGCGGCGGCGTGGTCGTGGACGGACTTCTCCTGGATCAGGCTCATGGCCGACACCGTGCGCCCCGGCCGGCCGCCGGGGCACGTCGATTGACGGTTCGCGTCAATCGGCGACGGGGTGCATCAGGCCTGGTGGGAGGATTCCTTCCGTGAGTTTGACCATCGACATCACCGGACTGCCCGACGAGCGCCTCGTCTTCACGCCGTCCCCGCTCGCCGAGCTGAACGCGATGCTGCACGTCCTCGCCGAGCCCGGGCACCACCCCGCGCTGCACGGCTGGGCCTCCTCCACGGCCGCGACGATCCCGCCCGAGCTGTCGGAGCGGCTGCTGGAGGCGGACTTCCTCTGGCGCTCCTCCCGCGCGGACTTCCTCGTGCCCGGCCTGCCCGGCGCCACCCTCGCGGAGGAGCTCGACGCCGTCGACCGGGTCGACGACGAGCTGTACGTCACCGCCGCGCTCATCACCACGTGCGGCTCCTCCAGGCTCACCCGGCGGATGGCCTCCCCGCTGAGCGATCCCGTCGCGAACGAGCGGGCCCGCGAGCTCGCCCTCGCCCGCGGCCCCCGTCAGGCCGCCTTCGCGGACCGGCTGCTGGCCGATCCGCCCGCCGTACGCGCCCTGGTGCGACGGATGCTGGAGGACTGCGGGTCGGCGTTCTTCGCCGACGCCTGGCAGCGCGTCCTGCCCGACCTCGCCGCCGACGCCCGGCGCAAGGCCGACCTGGTGCGCCTGCGCGGCGCCGGCGAGGCGCTCGCGGCGGTCTCGCCGTCCGTCGCGCTGGAGCAGGGCGCGGACGGCCGGCGCCGGATCGTCGTCGACAAGCTCCAGGACAACGCCACCAGTGGGGTGGCGAGCGGGGGAGTGACGTTCATCCCGACCGCGTTCGGCCGTCCGCACCTGCTCGTCGTGCACGCCCCGGGCTGGCGGCCGGTCGTCCAGTACCCCGTGGCCGAGGCCGGGCTGCCGGAGCCGGTTTCGCTGGCGCTCGTCCAGCAGCGGCTGGAGGCGCTCGCCCACCCGATCCGGCTGCGCCTGGCCCGGACGATCGCCCGCGGCCCGCACACCACCGGCGAACTCGCGGCCGCCTGGCAGCTCTCGGCCCCCGAGGTCTCCCGCCACCTCGCCGTGCTGCGCAAGGCCGGACTGCTGGTCACCCGGCGGCGCGGGCGGTACATGCTGTACGAGCTCGACCTGGCCGGCAGCGCCCGGCTGGGCTCCGACCTGCTGGAGGCCGTCCTGCGGTGACCGGGGGAACGGTGACCGGGGGGAACACGGCCGTGGCGGCCCGCGTTCGTCGGGCATGACCCGTGACACGTCCTCGACCACTCCCGAGATCCTCCGTTACACCGCCTTCGCGACCCGCCCGGAGGGCGGCAACCCGGCCGGCGTCGTCCCGGACGCCACCGGGCTGTCCGACGGGCGGATGCTCGCCATCGCCGCCGAGCTCGGCTACTCGGAGACCGCCTTCCTCACCCCCGGCACCGGCCGCGGCGCCTACGCCGTCCGGTACTTCAGCCCGCTCGCCGAGGTGCCGTTCTGCGGGCACGCGACCGTGGCCTCGGCCGTCGCCCTCGCCGCGCGCACCGGCCCCGGGCGGTTCGTCTTCACCACCGCGGCCGGGGAGGTCCCGGTCGAGGTGGCGGCGGACGCGGACGGCGTGCTGAGCGCCACCCTCACCAGCGTCGAGCCGAAGGTCGAGGACGTGAGCGAGGGCGACGTCGCCGAGGCGCTCGCCCTCCTCGGCTGGGCCGCCGCCGATCTGGACCCGGACCTGCCGCCCCGCGTCGCCTACGCCGGAGCCCGTCACCTCGTGCTCGCCGCCGCCACCCGCGACCGCCTGGCCCGCCTCGCGTACGACTTCGACGGCCTCGCCGCCTACATGACGGCCCGGGACCTGCTGACCCTCCAGCTGGTGTGGCGGGAGAGCGCGCACGTCTTCCACGTCCGCGACCCGTTCCCCGTCGGCGGCGTGGTGGAGGACCCGGCCACCGGCACGGCCGCCGCCGCGTTCGGCGCCTACCTGCGCGAGCTGGGCGCCGTCGGCGCGCCGGCCGTCCTGACGCTCCACCAGGGCGAGGACCTCGGCCGCCCGGGTCTGTTGCACGTCGAGCTGCGCGAGGGCGACGCCCGCGTCCGCGTCTCGGGCGCCGCCGTCCCGATCCGGTAATCCCGGGTTCCCACCCGACCGGTCGGTCGGCACAATGCGCCCCGGTTTTTATCCAATGGCCCGAGGGGTGTCAATGGCGGCCGACCGGCAAATATTTTCCGGTGCACCCGGCGCATACCGGTCTGTCCGTTTTGCGAGGCGGCAAATAGTTTCCGGTTGACAGTCGTTCCGGGGTATTGAATTCTTTGGATCAATGCTTCCGTTCGCTGAGCGGCGTTGCCCTTTCCCCCAATGACCCCGATGGTCCCGAATGACGTCGTCATTCCGGGTGGCTTCGCCTTGCATTTTTGTACCGCAATCCGACAAGGAAACCGGCGTGCACACTTACCTGAACCTCAAGAAGTCCGCGCGGATCAGCCACGACTTCTGGGAGGTCACCTCCGAGGCCGGGATGTTCGACATCGTGGTGTCCGGTCTCGGTGACGGGCGGCACCGGGCGCTGGCCGACGGCCACGAGTTCGTGAACATGTCCTCCTACTCCTACCTCGGCCTCGACACCCACCCCCGGATCGTGCGGGCCGCCGCCGACGCGGTGCTCGCCGAGGGCGCGCTCAACAGCTCGACCTCCCGCATGCGCATCCGCTTCGGTTCGCTGCGCGACGCCGAGACCGCGCTGTCCGAGCTGTTCGACGTCGAGGCCGTCACCGTCGCCTCGTGCGCCGCCGCGGCCTGGGCGAGCCTGCCGCTGCTCGCCTCCGGACTGCTCACCGACGACGTGCCGCCGCTGATGGTCTTCGACAAGAACGCGCACTTCTGCCTCAACGCGCTCAAGCCCGCCGTCGCCGACGAGGCCGAGATCGTCACCATCGCGCACAACGACATGGCGGCCCTGGAAGACCTCTGCCGCAAGCACCCGCAGGTCGCCTTCGTCGCCGACGGCGTCTACAGCACCGGCGGCGCCGCCCCGATCGCCGAACTGCTGCGCCTCCAGGAGAAGTACGGGCTGTTCCTGTTCTTCGACGAGGCACACGGCGTCTCCACCGTCGGCGAGCGCGGTCGCGGCGCCGTCCTGGAGGAGATGGCCGCACGCGGCGGCATGAACGACCGCACGCTGATCATCACTTCGCTCAACAAGGGCTTCGGCGCGTCCGGCGGGGCGATCTTCCTCGGCCGCAACGGCGATCAGAAGCGCCGTGACACCGCGCTGCGCAACGGCGGCCCGCTGATGTGGTCGCAGCGCATCAACACCGCCGGCTTGGGCGCCGTCATGGCCTCCGTCGAACTGCACCGCTCCCCGGAGCTGAAGGAGCTCCAGCTGCGGCTGCAGGACAACATCTCCCTCTTCGACTCGCTCGTGGACACCTCGTTCAGCGGCGACGGCCTGCCGATCCGCTTCGTGGACATCGGCTCCGAGGAGGCCACCATCCGCCTCGCCGGGGAGCTCCTGAAGCGCGGCTACTACACCTCGCCGATCTTCTTCCCGGTCATCGGCCGCGGCAAGGCCGGCCTGCGCCTGATGCTGCGCGCCAACATGGCCGAGGCGGAGATCCGGGACTTCTGCACCGCCCTCAACGACGGCCTGCGTGCCGAGGGCCTGGCAGCCAAGGCCGCAGGCGCCCAGGAGCAGCGCCGATGACCGTCCTGCAGTCCCACGTCGACACCTCCTCCGAGGCGTTCCGCCGCAACTCGGCGGCGTTCGACGAGAAGCGGCAGGTCATCGCGCGGGCCAGGGCCACCGCCGTGGCCGGCGGCGACGAGCGCTCGCGGCGGCGCCACACCGAGCGCGGCAAGATGACCGCCCGTCAGCGCGTGCACCGGCTCCTGGACCCGGGCACGCCGTTCATGGAGCTGGGCCAGCTGGCCGGGCACGAGGTCTACGACGAGCACGTGCCCTCGGCCGCCCTGGTCACCGGCATCGGCGTGGTGAGCGGCCGGCCGGCCGTGATCTTCGCCAACGACGCGACCGTCAAGGGCGGCAGCTACTTCCCGCTGACCGTCGAGAAGCAGCTGCGCGCCCAGAACGTGGCCCGCGAGAACGGCCTGCCCTGCATCTACCTGGTCGACTCCGGCGGCGTCTACCTCCCGCTGCAGGAGCACCTGTTCCCGGGCGAGCACCACCTGGGCCGGATGTTCCGCAACATCGCCGAGCTGTCCGCCCTCGGCCTGCCGCAGATCGCCGCGGTCATGGGCAGCTGCACCGCCGGCGGCGCGTACATCCCCTCGATGTGCGACGAGACGGTGATCGTGCGCGGCACCGGCACGGTGTTCCTCGGCGGCCCGCAGCTCGTGCGCGCCGCCACCGGCGAGATGGTGGACGCCGAGACCCTCGGCGGCGCCGACCTGCACACCCGGGTCAGCGGCGTGGCCGACCACCTGGCCGAGGACGACGAGCACGCGCTCGCGATCGTCCGGGAGATCATGGCCCGCGACAGCCGCCCGGCACTCGCCCCGCCGCCGCGGGCCCCGCGCCCGCCGCTGTACGACCCGGCGGAACTGCCCGGCATCGTCAGCGCGACCCTGCGCGAGCACATCCCGGCCAGGGACGTCCTCGCCCGCCTGCTGGACGGCAGCGAGCTCGTCGAGTACCGCGCCCGCTACGGCCCGACGATCGTCTGCGGCACCGGCCACATCGGCGGCTACCCGGTGGGCGTCCTGATCAACGACGGCGTCCTCTTCCCGGAGAGCGCCCAGAAGGCCGCCAACTTCATCGAGCTGTGCACCCAGCGGGACATCCCGCTGCTGTTCCTGCACAACATCAACGGTTTCATGGTCGGCGCCGAGTACGAGGCCGACGGCATCGCCAAGCACGGTGCCAAGCTCGTCAACGCCGTCTCCACCGCCAAGGTGCCCAAGTTCAGCCTGGTCGTCGGCGGCAGCTACGGCGCCGGCAACCTCGCCATGTGCGGGCGCTCGATGGGCCCGCGGCTGATGGCGATGTGGCCGAGCGCCAAGTCCACGGTGGTCGGCGCCGAGCAGACCGCGACGGTGATGGCGCTCCTGCGCAGCGACCAGCTGGCGAAGGAGGGCAAGGTCCTCTCCCCCGAGGAGGAGGAGTCGATCAAGCGCCCCATCATCGAGACCTACGAGCGGCAGTCCCACCCGCTCTACTACGCCGCCCGGATGTGGGTGGACGCCGTGGTGGACCCGACCGAGACCCGCGAATGGCTGGCGCTGTGCCTGGCCATGTCCGTCGACGCTCCCAAGCAGGAGACGCGCTTCGGCGTGTTCCGGATGTGATGACGAAATGATCAAACGAGTCCTGATCGCCAACCGCGGCGAGATCGCCCGGCGGATCGCCCGCACCTGCCGCCGCCTGGGCGTCGAGTACGTCGCCGTGCACTCCGACGCGGACCACCGCTCCGCCCACCTCGAAGGCGCCGTCGAACGCGTCCGGATCGGGCCGGCCGCGGCCGCCGAGAGCTACCTCGACGTCACCGCGCTCGTGGACGCGGCCTTACGCACCGGCTGCGACGCCGTCCACCCCGGCTACGGCTTCCTCTCCGAGCACCCCGGCTTCGCCGCGGCCGTCGCCGCCGCCGGGCTGGTCTGGGTCGGCCCCGATGCCGAGATGATCACGGCCATGGGCGACAAGTCGACCGCCCGCGCCCTGATGGCCGCCGCCGGCGTGCCCGTCCTGCCCGGCTCCGAGACCGCCACCGAATCGGCGGAGGCGATCCTCGCCGACGCCGAGCGGATCGGCTACCCCGTGATGCTCAAGCCCGTGGCGGGCGGCGGCGGCAAGGGCATGCGCGTCGTGCGCGCCGCCGCCGAACTGCCCGACGCCGTCGCCGAGGCCGTCCGGCTCGGCCGCGGCAGCTTCGGCGACGGCCGGCTGCTCGTCGAGCGCTACGTCGAGCGGCCCCGCCACCTGGAGGTCCAGGTCTTCGGCGACCGCCACGGCAACGTCGTCCACCTCTTCGAGCGCGAGTGCTCGCTGCAGCGCCGCCACCAGAAGGTCGTCGAGGAGGCCCCGGCCGCCAACCTGCCCGACGCCGTCCGCGCCGAGCTCCTGGAAGCGGCCGTCCGCGGCGCCCGTTCGCTCGGCTACGTCAACGCCGGCACCTTCGAGTTCATCGTCGACCCGGCCGACCGCTGCTACTTCCTGGAGGTCAACACCCGCCTCCAGGTGGAGCACCCGGTCACCGAGGAGATCACCGGCGTCGACCTGGTCGAGTGGCAGCTGCGCGTCGCCGACGGGCAGCCGCTCCCGCTCGCCCAGGACGAGATCACCGCCACCGGCCACGCCGTCGAGGTCCGCGTCTACGCCGAGGACCCGGCCGAGGGCTTCCGCCCCGCGCCCGGCCGCGCCGCCGCGGTGCGCTGGCCGGCCGGCGTCCGGGTCGAGGCCGCCTTCGACGACACCGCGACCGGCCACGGCACCGGCGCGGCCGGATTCGACGCGGGATTCGACACCGGCCTCGACGCCGGATTCGACTCCTTCGAGCCGGAGTACGGCGGATCCGCCTTCACCGGCGGCGCCGAGGTGCCCGCCTTCTACGACCCCATGGTCGCCAAGCTGATCGCCCACGCGCCCGACCGCCCGGCCGCGCTGCGCCGCCTGGCCGACGCCGTCCGCGGCACCGCCCTGCTCGGCCTGACCACCAACCTGGGCTTCCTCGCCGAGCTCCTGCGGGCGCCCGCCGTCGTCGCCGGCCGGATGGACACCCACCTGGTGGACGCCCTGGTCGCCACCCCGGCGGAGGGCAGCACCACCCCGGCCGAGCGCGCCGAGGCCGCCGCCGCGTGCGCGGCCGCGATGCAGCTCCCGCCGCTCGACGGCGCCCCCGCCTCCCCCTGGCAGGGCACCGTCGGCCCGTCCGACCGCCGCCGGCTCGACCCGGTCGCGCCGTTCGGGCGGGTCGAACTGCGGCACGGCAGACGAACCCTGGGCGTCGGCCTCACCGCCCGCCGCGGCGCGAGCGTCGAGGTGCAGGTCGAGGGCCGGCCGTTCACCGTCGCCGCCACCGCCGTGCCCGGCAGCCCGGGCCTGTTCCGCGGGACCGTCGACGGCCTCGCCTGGACGGGCCTGCGCACCGCGGCCGGCTGGGAGCTCGGCATCGACGGGCACCGGGTGGCCCTGGCCGACCGGAGCGTCGCCGGCGCGGGCGCCGCGGCCGCCGACAACGCCGTCAAGACGCCGATGCCGGGCACCGTGGTCGGCCTCCTCTGCGAGGTCGGCGACCGGGTCGAGGAGGGGGCCGCCCTCGTCGTCGTCGAGGCGATGAAGATGGAGAACCGCATCCTCGCGCCCTTCACCGGCGTCGTCACCGCGATCACGTGCGCCGTGCGCGACCTGGTCGCCACCGAGCAGGTCCTGGTCGAACTCGCGCCCGCCGACGACGACGCCTGACCCACGCACCACCCACCCCCTGGAGCAAGGAGCCCTCGCATGTCCGCAGGAACCGACCCCGCCACGCTGTTGCTGGTCGGCGGGGTACGGGCGGTGTCGCTCGGCCTCGACATGGCGGAACTCGCCCTCGACCAAGCCCACGAGCGGGGGCTGCGCACCCACCTCACCAACCAGGAGGCGGTGCTCGCCGCCACGGAGGCGGTGACCGGCCGGGCCGGCGCCGTCTCGGCGGTGGACTTCACCGTCCCCGGCGAGACGGCCGCCTGGGCGCGCCGCCAGGTCGCGGACGGCACCCGGTTCGACGCCGTCCTCGCCCTCCAGGAGATGGCCCAGGTCGCCGCCGCCGACACCGCCGAGGCCCTCGCGCTGCCGGGCAACCCGCCGGAGGCCGTCCACCGCGTGCGCACCAAGGACGCCTGCCGCGAGGCGCTCGCCGCGGCCGGCTTCCGCCAGCCCGCCGTCCGCCTCTGCGCCGGCACCGACGAGGCCACGGCCTTCCTCGCCGCGTCCACCGGGCCCTGGATCGTCAAGCCCCGGGACGCGATGGGCAGCACGGGCGTGAGCCGGATCACCGGCCCGGACGGGCTGGCGGACGCCGTCGCCCTGCTGCCCGGCACCGGCCCGTTCCTGGTCGAGGAGTTCGTCGAGGGCGCCGAGTACAGCGTCGAGGGGCTCTTCCTCGACGGCGCGCCGGTCGTCCTCGCCGTCACCGAGAAGGAGAAGGTCGAGCCGCCGTTCTTCGTCGAGGTCGGCCACATCCTCCCGGCCGAACTCCCGGACGCGCGGCGGACGGAGATCGAGCGGACGGTCGCGGCGGCGCTCGACGTCCTCGGCCTGCGCCGCGGCGCCTTCCACGTCGAGCTCTGGCTCGGCCCCGACGGCATCGTGCTCGGCGAGGTCCACAACCGCTACGGCGGCGACTGGATCCACCGCATGCTCGGCCACGTGATCCCCGGGTTCCAGGTCTACGGCCTCATCTACGACGACCTGCTCGGCCTCCCGCGCGAAGCGGCCGACCTGACGCCGGTCCGGGCCGCCGCCGCCCGCTACCTCACCCCGCCGCCGGGGAAGGTCGTCGCCGTCGACGGCTGGGAGGAGGCCGCGGCCCACCCCGACGTGCTCCGCGCCGAACTCGCCGTCGCGCCCGGCGGCACCGTCCGCCCGCTGCGCACCTCCGGGGACCGGGCCGGCGTCATCGTCGTCGGCGCCGACACCCCCGCCCAGGCCCGCAAGCTCGCCCGCGAACTCGCCGACTCGGTCCGCTTCACCGTGGAGTCCGAGTGACGACGACTGCCACCGCCCCGCCGGCGGCGAGTCTGCTGCGCCGGCTCACTGCGTCGTTGCTGCCAGGCTCCCGGCAGGGCCGGATCATGGCCGCCGGCACCACCGTGGACGCCGTGGCCAACGGCCTCTACCTGGCCACCGCCACGCTGTACTTCGTCCACTACCTGAACATCAGCGCCGTCGCCGTCGGCACCGCGATCGCCTCCGCCAACGTCGTGGGCCTGATCAGCCCGCTGGTCTTCGGGCCGGTCGCCGACCGGTTCGGCGCCCGCCCGGTCTACGTCGCGCTCACGCTCGCGCGCGGCGCCGGGTTCATCGGGTACGCCCTGGTCGGCAGCTACGCCGGGTACCTCGTCGTCACGTGCTTCACCATCGCGGCGGCGCGGGCCTGTTCACCGCTGCTGCAGGTGATCGTCGGCGAGTTCGAGGGGGCCGCCGAGCGCACGAAGACCATGGCCTCGCTGCGGGCCATCACCAACATCGGCCTCACCGCGGGCTTCCTGCTGGCCGCGCTGGTGCAGGCCGCCCACTCCCGGGCCGCGTTCGTCGCCCTGTTCCTGTTCAACGCGGCGGCCTTCACGGCGGTGGCCCTCGCCGTGGTGCGGGCCGGCCGGGTCGCGGGCGGTGCCGAAGCGCCGGCGCCCGCCGTCGGGGCCGCACCGGCCGAGGCCGCCGCGACGGGCGGATCGCCCTACCGGGACCGGCGGTTCCTGCTGGTCACCGCCGCCAACGCGATCCTGATGCTGCACGACTGCGTGCTGTTCATCCTGCTCCCGCTCTGGGTGGTGGAGCGGGCCGGGCTGCCGGCCCGCGCCAGCTCCGGCCGGCTGGCGATCAACACCCGCCCCACCGGGGTGGTGCAACACACCCTGGGCCGCCCCCCCCCCGGGCGCGCCCCGCGACCTCGGTGAGGGCTCGCGACCGGTCCCCGGCCCGCAGGTCCGCGCCGCGCAGCAAGAGCGTGGGCAGCGGGCGGGCGCTGTCGGTGGGGCGCACGGCGAG
>NZ_JBHWGD010000060.1:21077-54376 GCF_042733235.1 Kitasatospora sp. NPDC059722 | reverse complement strand
AACCTTTTTTTTTTGTTTTTTTTATACTTTTTTATAACCCCCAAATACCATTTTCTTGTTCTTTTGGGTTACTTGTCTTTTTGGGGGGGGGGGGGCGGGGGGGGCGGGGCGCCCCCCGGGCACGGCGGTGGTGGCGGGGCGGGACACGGGGGATTCCTGTCTATGGCTCGGCCGACGACTCACTGACCGGCTCACTGACCGGCCTGCTGGGCGGCCTGCTGCAACGCGCCGAGCGTCTTCTTCGGGTCGCTGACGGCGGTGCCGATCTGGGTCTTGACCTGGGCGGAGACCGCGGGCCAGGTCGGGTCGCTCAGCGGGTAGAAGCTCGCGGTGGGCAGGGCCTGCAGGAACGGCAGCAGGTCCTTCTCGTCCGGGTCGCCCTGCAGGGCCGCCGACGCGGATCGGGTGACCGGCAGCAGGTTGTACTCCTTGGCGAACTTCACCACGTTGTCCTTGCCGTAGGCGAAGTCGAGGAACGCCTTGACCTGGTCCTTGTGGCCGCGCTTCTTGAAGGCCATCATCCAGTCGCCGACGCCGAGGGTGGCCTTGGTGGCGCCGTCCTTGCTCGGCATCGCCGTCCAGCCGACGTCCATGCCCTTCAGGTCCGCGAGCTGCCCCGGGAAGCCGTTGAGCATGCCGACCTTGCCGGAGGCGAAGTCCTTGGTCAGGTCGGTGCGGTTGACGGCCGCCGGGCTCTGCTCGGTCAGGCCCGCGTCGACCCAGGACTTCAGCTGCGCGAAGGTGTCGAGGTTGGCGGGCGAGTCGATGGCGTAGTGCCCGTCCTGCCCTTGGTAGCCGCCGTGGTTCTCCAGCATCCAGATGAACGACTCGCCCTGCGCCTCCTCCTTGCCTAGGGGCACGCCCAGCGGGATCTCGACGCCCGCCTTCTTGAGCGCGGTGGCGGCGGCGGTGACGTCCGCCCACGTCCTCGGGGGCTTGGCCGGGTCGAGGCCGGCCTTGCGGAAGAGGGCGTTGTTGACCAGGAACAGCCGCGTGCTGGCGACGAACGGGATGCCGTACTGGGTGCCGTCCTGCTCGCCCGCCCGGGCCATCGCGGGGACGAAGTCGATCGCGGTGTTCCCGGAGAGCACCTCCTGGGCCGGGTAGAGCAGGCCGTCCTTGGCGAAGTCCGCGTAGCCGCCGGTCTGCAGGAGGTCCGGCTGGTTGCCGTTCTGCACCATCGTCTTGACCTGGGCGTCCAGGTCGTTCCAGTTGATCACCTGCAGGTCGACCTTGATCTTCGGGTTCTGCTGCTCGAACGCCGAGATCACGCCCTGCCAGTACGCCTGGCTGGGGTTCTGCCCGTTGGAGCCGTAGTCCGCCGCGACGAACTTGATCGTCGTGGTGCCGTCGGCCGAGGGCCCGGAGCCGTCGGAGCCGGAGCCGCAGGCCGACAGCGTGAGCGCGGCGGCCAGACAGACGGCGGGGAGGACGAGGACGCGCGGGTTCATGGGGGACCGCCTTTGCGGGGAGGAGGGGGTCGCGAGCCGGCCATGCGCCGCCATGCTCATTGATGAGCGAACCAGGCAGATATGCGCACGCTTGAACATTCTCGCGAGGAGAGTGTGCAACGCCGACACCCCCGCAGGCCAGTCGGCGTTACCGAAGTGTTGCCGGAAGATTCGGTCGGCAGGACTCCGCGCAGATGCCTTGACTCATGCGCACCGCAGCCTCGAAGCTGTCGCGCACACGCTCGAAGATGCCCACTCGACGTGGATTCAGAGCAACTTTGCTCACTCGACTCCAACCCGCCGTGGAAGGATTCCCCATGACCAGACGCCCCCTCCGGGCCGCGTCCGTCCTGCTGTGTACGACGCTGATCGTCACCGGCTCCGCCCTCACCGTGACCCCGGCCGCCGCCGACGACGGCGTGACCGCCCCGGTCGCCAACTACTCGGCCGCCGCCACCCCGCAAGGACCGATCGCCGCCACCCCGCCGATGGGCTTCAACAACTGGGCCCGCGCCACCTGCACTCCCCAGGCGCCGCTCGACGGCTCGCCGCGGCTCGGCTACTCCTTCCAGCAGTACATGGAGGACAACGCCAAGGGCCTGTCCGACGCCGGCCTGATCGCCGCCGGGTACAAGACCGTCACGGTCGACGACTGCTGGATGTACCGCAACGGCTCCGGCTACCTGCACGGCGCGGCCAACTGGGGCTCGCGCACGGACGTTCGCGACACCAGCCGGCAGCCCGGCTTCGACGACGAGCTGACCGCCTACGGCGACTACCTGCACGGCCTGGGAGCCAGGTTCGGCATCTACGAGACCTCCGGCACCCACACCTGCTCGACCGTCGCACCGACCTCGCCCAACCTGCCCAACGGCAGCGAGCACTACGAGCAGAACGACGCCGACTCCTTCGTCTCCTGGGGAGTCGACACGCTCAAGTACGACAACTGCGGGCAGCAGGAGCCGATGCGGACACTCGACAGCCGCATGGCGGGCGACCTCGCCACCGCCGTCACCGCCGCCAACAACGCCGGCACCCCCACGCCGAACGTCACGTTCAACATCTCGGCCCCCGCCGCCTACGGCAACGGACCCACCAAGTCCGACGCCATGGCCTGGGTGCGCGGGCTCGGCCAGCTCTGGCGGGTCGGCCCGGACATCTTCAACGACTACGACAACGGCACCACCGACCCGTGGAACCAGCCGCTCGGCGTGCAGTCCTCGTACAACTTCGGCGCCTACCAGAGCTTCGACAACTCCCTGGAGCTCAGCCGCTACCAGGGACCCGGCGACTGGAACGACGCCGACATGCTGCTCATCGGCGACAACGGCATGACCACGGCCGAGGAGCGCAGCCAGATGTCGCTGTTCTCCGCGCTCGCCGCGCCGCTCGTCATCTCCACCGACGCCCGCAAGTTCTCCCCCTCGTACATCGCCGCGCACCCGGCGGAGGCGGCGCACCTCAACGCGTCGGTCGGCATCCTGGGCAACTCCGAGGTCATCGCCGTCGACCAGGACCCGCTGGGCGCCGGCGGCCAGCGGGTGGTCGGCGGCGGTGCCAACGCGGACGGCACCCCCGCCGCGAGCAGCGGCATCGACGTCGTGGTGAAGCCGCTCGCCGACGGCAGCCGGGCCGTGGTGGTGCTCAACAAGGGTGCTTCCGCCGCGAATTACACCCTCGACCTGCACGCGATCGGCTTCGACGCCACCGGCGGCTACACCGTCCGGGACCTGTGGGCCCACACCACCGCGACGTCGGCGGGCACCGTCGGCCTCACCGTGGCCCCGCACGACAGCGCCATGCTGAGGATCACCCCGCCGAGCGGCAGCGGCGCCACACCGCGCGGCCAGATCACCGCCTCCCGCGACAGCTGGGGCAAGGCCTCGCTCTGCCTGGACAACTACCAGTCCCGGACCGCCGACACCGCCGTCGACGTGTACCCGTGCTCCGGCACGTCCAACCAGCAGTGGCAGCGCGACACCGACGGCTCCGTCCGGCTGCTCCAGGGCGGCGGCGCCGACCTGTGCCTCACCGCGCAGAGTTCGACCGGCGCCGGGGTGGTCAACGGACAGCAGGGCCAGTGGGTCGGCGTCGCCCCCTGCGGCTCCGCCCCGGGCTACCAGAGCTGGACGTACGACCGCGACGGGAACCTGAAGCTCGCCGGCACGAACCTGTGCCTGGACGTCTACCGCGGCACCACCACCACGGCGGGAACCCCGGTCGACGTCTACACCTGCGGCGCCGCACCCGGCGCGATCCAGACCAACCAGACCTGGGCCGCGCCCTTCGACACCCCGCCCGGCGCCTGACGTCGGGCTGAGCGGCCCGGGGCGGGTGGCGCGGCCTCGACATCGGCGACCCGTCCACCCCCGTGTCCATCCGCCCCGGGCCGCTTCCTCTGCTGCAATGTTCTGCGCACTGTTGCGCAGTTCTGCTCATTTTCACTATCTTCAGAGCATCACCGCGCAGGCGTCGCCGCTCCGCCGCGCCTCTTCCCCTATGCAGGAGCCCTCCATGACCCACGTCTCCGACGAGATAGCCAGCCAGCCAAGCACCTGGCGCCGCGCCCTGGACCTCACCCCCGGCGGGCTGCCCGAGCCCGGCGAACGGGTCGCCGTCCTCGGCTGCGGCACCTCGCTGTACATCGCGCAGGCCTACGCCGCACTGCGCGAAGCCGCCGGTCAGGGCGAGACCGACGCCTTCGCCGCCTCCGAGTTCCCGGCCGGCCGCCGCTACGACCGGGTGCTCGCCATCAGCCGCTCCGGCACCACGACCGAGTTGCTCGCCGCCCTACGGCAGGCCGCCGGCACCGGCACGCCCACGGTCGCGATCACCGGCGACACCGCGACCGCGATCAGCACGGCCGCCGCCGCCGTGATCGACCTGGGCTTCGCCGACGAGAAGTCCGTCGTGCAGACCCGGTTCGCCACCACGGCCCTCGTCCTGCTGCGCGCCCACCTCGGCCTCGTCCCCGCCGACCTGCCCGAGCAGGCCGAGCGCGCCCTCCTCACCCCGCTGCCCCAAGGGGCCGTGGCGGCCCGCCAGTTCACCTTCCTCGGCGCCGGCTGGACGGTCGGCCTGGCCAACGAGGCGGCGCTCAAGCTGCGCGAGGCCTCCGGGTCGTGGACGGAGTCCTACCCGGCGATGGAGTACCGGCACGGCCCGGTCAGCGTCACCGAACCCGGCAGCGTGGTGTGGTTCTTCGGCCCGCCGCCGGCCGGACTGCTCGACGAGGTGCGGGCCATCGGCGCGCTCGCCTCCGTCTCCGACCTCGACCCGCTCGCCGACCTGATCCGCGCCCAGCGCCTCGCCGTCGAGCTGGCGCACGGCCGCGGCCTCGACCCCGATCAGCCGCGCAACCTCACCCGCTCCGTCGTCCTGACCGCCCCGGCCGGGCCGGGTTCCTCCGGGCCGGAGGGCACGGCATGACGGTCATCGCCCTCGACGTCGGCGGCACCCAGATCAAGGCCGGCGCCATGGCCGACGACGGCACCCTCGTCCACACCGAACGCCGTCCCACCCTCGCCGAACGCGGCCCGGACGCCGTCGTCGACACCGTCCTCGGGTTCGCCGCCGACCTCGCCCGCACGTTCACGCCGTCCGCCGTCGGCATCGCGGTCCCGGGCATCGTCGACGAGACGACCGGCACGGCGGTGTTCGCGGGCAACCTCGGCTGGCAGCACGTCCCCGTCCGGAGCTGGCTCACGGAGGAACTCGGCCTCCCGGTGGCCTTCGGGCACGACGTCCGCGCCGGCGGGCTCGCCGAGGCCAGGCTCGGCGCCGGCCGGGGCTGCCGCTCCTTCCTGTTCGTCCCGGTCGGCACCGGCGTCGCCGCCGCCGTCATGCTCGACGGCCGGGCCCTGGCCGGCCGGCACAGCGGCGCCGGCGAACTCGGCCACCTGCGCGTGCGGCCCGACGGGGAGCCCTGTCCCTGCGGCGGCCGCGGCTGCCTGGAGACCGTCGCCTCGGCCGCCGCCATCGCCCGCCGCTACGGCCGGGCCACCGGGGAGACCGGCCTCGGCGCCAAGGAGGTCCAGCAACGGGCCGCCGACGGTGACGACGTCGCGGCCGGGATCTGGCAGGACGCCGTCGAGGCGCTCGCCGACGGCCTCGCCGCCGCCGTCACCCTGCTCGACCCCGAACGGATCGTCATCGGCGGTGGTCTGGCCCAGGCCGGGGCCTCGTACTTCGACCCGCTGCGCAGCGCGCTCGCCGACCGGCTGACCTTCCAGGGCATGCCGCGGATCGTCCCCGCGCGGCTCGGCCACCAGGCCGGGTGCCTGGGCGCCGCCCTGCTCGCCCGGGACCTCCCGGGCGTCCGGGTGCCGGCCCCGCTCCGGAGGGCCGACCGGTGATCCTGACCGTCACGCTCAACACCGCCCTCGACCTCACCTACCGCCTCGACCGGCTGCGGCCCCAGGCCGACAACCGGGTCCGCGAGGCGGCCGCCCGCGCCGGCGGCAAGGGCGTCAACGTCTCCCGCGTCCTGCACGCCCTCGGCCACGAGACGGTCGTCACCGGCCTGGCCGGCGGACCGAGCGGCGACGCCGTCCGCGCCGATCTCGCGGCGGCCGGGCTCACCGACGCACTCGTCCCGATCGCGGGCGAGACCCGCCGCACCGTCGCGGTCGTCGAGGACCACCTCGGCGACTCCACCATCCTGCTGGAGCCGGGCCCGGTGGTCACCGGCGCCGAGTGGAGCGCCTTCCTCGGCCGGTACGACCGCCTGCTCCCCCGCGCCCGTGCGGTCGTCCTCTCCGGCAGTCTCCCCGGCGGCCTGCCCGACGACGCCTACGCCGTGCTGATCCGCCTCGCCCACGGCCACGGCGTGCCCGCCGTCCTCGACGCGAGCGGCGACGCCCTGCACGCCGGCGTCGAGGCCGCACCCGCGATCGTCAAACCGAACGCCGCCGAACTCCGGGCCGCCAGCGGCACCGCCGACCCGCGCGCCGGCGCCGCGGCGCTGCGGGCCGCGGGCGCCCGGGCGGTGGTGGCCTCGCTCGGCCCCGACGGCCTGATCGCCGTGACCCCACAAGGGAGTTGGCGGGCCAGGCCGCCGCGCGCACTCGCCGGCAACCCCACCGGTGCGGGCGACGCGGCCGTGGCCGGGCTGGCGCTCGGGCTGGTCTCGCACACGCCGTGGCCGCTGCGGCTCACCCGCGCGGTGGCCCTGTCCGCGGCCGCCGTCGCCGCGCCGCTGGCCGGGGACTTCGACCCCGCGGTCCACCGCCGCCTACTTCAGGAGGTGACCGCCGAGCCGCTCACCGAAGCGTCAACTGCTGCTCCTCCAGCGGCCGTTCAACCAGATTCCGCTCAAGCACCCACCGCTCGCGAAGGAGAGTCCCGATGCCACTGACGGGTACCGGAGAGATCGTCACCGCCGCCGGCACCGGTCGCGGCGTCGGGGCGTTCAACGTCATCCAGCTCGAACACGCCCAGGCCATCGTCGCCGGCGCCGAGGCCGCCGGGTCGCCGGTGGTCCTGCAGATCAGCGAGAACGCCGTCCGCTACCACGGCGGCCTGGCCCCGGTCGGCCGGGCCGTCCTGGCCGTCGCCGCGGCGGCCGCCGTGCCGACGGCGGTCCACCTCGACCACGCGACCTCCGCCGAACTCGTACGAGAAGCGGTCGAATTGGGCTTCTCGTCGGTCATGTTCGACGCCTCCGTCCTGGACTACGCCGACAACGTGCGGGCGACCGCCGAGGTGGTCGCCCACTGCCACGCGGCGGGCGTCTGGGTCGAGGCGGAGCTCGGCGAGGTCGGCGGCAAGGACGGCGTACACGCCCCCGGCGCGCGGACCGACCCCGCCGAGGCCGCCGCGTTCGTCACCGCCACCGGCGTGGACGCCCTGGCCGTCGCGGTCGGGACCTCGCACGCCATGCTCACCCGCGACGCGGCACTGGACTTCGAGCTGATCTCCGCACTCCGGGAGGCCGTGCCCGTCCCCCTGGTCCTGCACGGTTCCTCCGGCGTGGCCGACGAGCACCTCGCCACCGCCGTGCGGCACGGCATGACCAAGATCAATATCGCCACCCACCTCAACCAGGTGTTCACCACCGCCGTCCGCGAGGTGCTCGCCGCCGACGAGCGGCTGGTCGACACCCGGCGCTACCTCGGAGCCGGCCGCTCCGCGATGGCCGAGGAGGTCACCCGCCTGCTGGGGGTCCTGAACACGGCGCCCCGGGGCCTGTCCGTGAGTTCGCTCTGAGGAGGTCCGCCCGAGCGAGGAGATCCACCCGAGCCCGCTCCGGCCGTGACACGGCCCGGAGCGCGCTCCCCGGCCGGGCGATCGAAAACATTGCCTCGCTAGGTTTTTAGTTTTACCGTGGCAGGGACGCAGCGGCTCCCCCACCCGCTCGCCCCGCCGCCGACCGCCGTGCACGACTCCAGCCCGCCGCGCCGGCCGACGGACCCCTGCCCCCGTGAAGGACGTCCCGCCATGTTCGCCTGCGGCTCCGGTCTGCCCCTCCCGTCCGACTTCCTCTTCGGCGCCTCCACCTCGGCCCACCCGACCGAAGGCGGCAACACCGCCAGCGACTGGTGGCACCTGGAACACAGCGATGCCGCCCCGGTCCCCGAACCCAGCGGCGACGCCGCCGACAGCTACCACCGCTGGCCCGCCGACCTCGACCTGCTCGCCGAACTGGGCTTCACCGACTACCGGTTCGGCATCGAGTGGGCGCGCATCGAACCCGCCCCCGGCCACATCTCCCGCGCGGCCGTCGCCCACTACCGGCGCATCGTCGACGGAGCCCTCGACCGCGGCCTGCGCCCCATGGTCACGCTGCACCACTTCACCCTGCCGCGCTGGTTCGCCGACCGCGGCGGCTGGCTGGCCCCGGACGCCGTCGACCGCTTCGCCCGGTACGCCGCGGCCACCGCGCCGATCATCGGGGACGACGTCCGGCACGTCTGCACCCTGAGCGAACCGAACCTGGTCGCCGCGCTTCCGACCGCCGCCGCCGTTCCCTCCCCCCGCCCGCCGCTCCCCGATCAGGCGCCGACCGATCCGGCACTGGCCGATCCGGCGCTCACCGAGGTCCTTGTCCGGGCCCACGCGGCCGCGACCGCCGCCGTCAAGGAGGCCTCGGCCGCCGTCCGCACCGGGTGGTCCGTCGCCAGCCGGGCGTGCCAGGCCGCCCCCGGCGCCGAGGAGGCCATGGCCGCCTACCGCCACGCCCGCGAGGACGTCTTCCTGGAGGCCGCCCGCGGCGACGACTGGATCGGCCTGCAGGCCAGCACCCGCACTCGAATCGGCCGCCAGGGCCCGCTTCCCGTGCCCGAAGGCGCCGAGGTCACCCTCGGGGGCTCGGAGTACGACCCCGCCGCACTGGGCGAGGCGCTGCGCCACACGGCGTCCGTGGTCGGCGACGTGCCCATCATCGTCACCGGGAACGGCATCGCCACCAACGACGACGGCCGCCGCATCACCTACACCCGCCGAGCCCTGGAGGACCTGGCCCTGGCCCTCTCCGACGGCCTCGACATCCGCGGTTACCTGCACGGCAGCGCCCTCGACGGCTACGAGTGGGGCTCCTACCGGCCGACGTCCGGCCTGATCGCCGTCGACCCGCACACCTTCCTGCGCGTCCCGAAGCCCTCCGCCCGCTGGCTCGGCCGGATCGCCCGCACCGGCATCCTGCCCTGGCCCGCCGGGTCGACGACCGAGCGCTCCGCCGGGTGAACGGCCGGCTGCGCTGGCGGACGAACGGCCGGCCGCGCCGACGGACGAACGGCCCGCGAGGCCGGGGTCAGCCGGCCCCGCCCGCGATCGGCTGTTCGGCCCAGATCGTCTTGCCGCGCCGGCCGTAGCGGCAGCCCCAACGGGTGCTGAGCTGGGCGATCAGGAACAGCCCCCGACCGCCCTCGTCGGTGTTGCGGGCTCTGCGCAGCCTGGGCTGGGTGTTGCTCGGGTCGGTGACCTCGCAGAGCAGCACCCGGTCGCGGATCAGGCGCAGCCCGATCGGGGCGCCGCCGTACCGGACGGCGTTGGTGACCAGCTCGCTGACGATGAGCTCGGTGGTGAAGGCCAGCTCCTCCAGCCCCCAGGCCGCGAGTCGCCGGGCGACGGCCTCGCGGGCGTCGCCGACCGCGGCCGGATCCGCCGGGAACTCCCAGTGCGCGGTGGCCCCCTCCGGGACGGCCCGGGTGCGGGCCAGCAGCAGCGCGATGTCGTCGCGGCGCGGGTGGGTGCCGAGTTCCGCGAGCAGGGCGTGCCCGGTCTCGGTGAGGCTCCGCCCCGGTCCGCAGAGTCCGGGGAGGAGATCCGCCAGCCGCCGCAGTCCGGCGTCGGCGTCGTGGTCGTCGCCTTCGAGCAGGCCGTCCGTGCACAGGACGAGGACGCTCCCGGGCGCCAGGTCGATCGTGGTGGCCTCGTAGGGCGCGCCGCCCACCGCCAGCGGCGGGCCGGGGACGACCGCCACCACGTGCGCGGTGCCGTCGGGGCGCACCACGACGGGCGGCGGGTGCCCCGCGCTGACGAACGTGCACCGGCAGGCGACCGGGTCGTAGACGGCGTACAGGCAGGTGGCGCCGACGGCGTCCTGGGTCCCGGGCGGCGCCTCCTCGGCGAGGCGCTGGACCAGGTCCTCGACGTGGGTGAAGAGGTCCTCGGGGTCCAGTTCCAGGTCGGCGAGGGTGCGGATCGCGGTGCGCAGCCGGCCCATGGTGGCGGCGGCGTGCAGGCCGTGGCCGATCACGTCGCCGACGACCAGGGCGACCCGGAGCGACGGCAGCGGGATCACGTCGTACCAGTCGCCGCCGATCTCGGCCCCGCCGCCGGCCGGGCGGTAGATCCCGGTGGTCTCGGTCGCCGCGGTGTCGGTGGTCTCCGGCGGGAGCAGTCGCCGCTGGAGCGCGACGGCCGCGCGGTGCTCGCGGGTGTAGCGGCGAGCGTTGTCGATGGCGAGCGCACCCCGTGAGGCGATCTCCCGCAGCACGCCGGCCTCCCGTGCGGTGAACGCCTCGGGGTCGTCCACCCGCCAGACGGACAGGCTGCCGAGCATCAGGCCGCGGGCGAGCAGCGGGGCCACGACCGTCGAGCTCCCGCCCTCGGGGAGGAGCAGTCCGGTCAGCCGCTCGTCGCCGCCGAGCAGGGCGGCGGCCTCGTCCCGGCCGAGGATCACCGCCCCGTCGCGGCGCACCCTGGTGACGACGTCGCGGTCGACGTACGGGAGGGCGGGGATCGCGTCGCCCAGCTGGACGTGCCCGGCCGGCCAGGTCCCGTCGGCCGAGGCGACGGCGACCTTGCGCATGTGCGGGTCGCCGCCGCCGATCCAGCGCGGTGGCTCGTCGCCGGCCAGCACGGCGTCGGCCAGGTCGACCGAGGCGAGCTGGCCGAGGGCGGGGACCACGACGTCGGCCAGTTCCTGCGCGGTGCGCTCCACGTCGAGCGATCCTCCGACGCGCAGGGCGGCCTGGTGGAGCACGTCGAGGTGCCGGAGGGTCCGCTGTTGTTCGACGGCCGCGTCGGCCTCCGTGGCGGCCGTGCGTGCGTCGGCCTCCGCGCGTTGGGCGCCCGGCCGCGCGGGGTGTGCCAGGACGAGGACGTCGGACGAGCCCTCCAGGGGCATCGTCCGGAAGGCGACGTCGACCGTGTGCCCGGAACGGTGCCGCAGGAGCGCCCGGCCGGCCGTCGGGACCGCGCCGGATGCGGCACGGGACGGCTTTTCCGGATCACGCGCGAGTAGGTCCCGGACGGGATGGCCGCAGACCTCGTCGGCCTCGCGCCCCACCAGTTCCGCCGCCGCCGCGGACCACCGCGTCACGGTGCCCCGGTCGTCGAGGACCGCGGCGGCGAGGGCATCGAAGGGGAAGGACCGGTCGTCGGCGGAACCGCTGGGAACGTCCATCTCGCTCCTCGTCGGTGGAAACACCCGTCCCAGAAGGACCATCCCATTATCGGCGCCCGGGCCCGGACCGGCCGTACGACGGCGGCCGCCCGCCGCCCGCCTCCCGCCTCCCGCCGCCCGCTGTCAGACGTCGGGCTTGCCCGCTCCCAGCGAGTCGAGCAGGACGTCGCGCAGCCGGGCGATGTCGTCGGCCATGTCGATCGACGGATCCAGCAGCCACTGGATCTGGAGCCCGTCGGTCGCGGCCAGCAGGATCCGGGCCGCCCAGTCGGCGTCCGCCGTACCGGCCAGACTGGGGGGCGCGGTGGCCGGACGGCCCGCGCCGAGGGCGCGGACGATGCGCTCGTTGAGCACGCGGTAGCGTTCGGTGAAGAACTCGTGGGCGGGGTGCTCCGGTTCGGCGGCGGCCGCCGCCAGGTCGACGAAGAGCTTGACCAGTCCGGGCGTCCGCGCCGCCTCCGCCACCATGTCGGCCCGCCAGAGCGCGTCCTCGTGCCCGAACTCCTCGGCCGCGGCGGCGTCGCGGGCTTCGAGCACGGCGGTGAGGAGGGCCTCCCGGCCGCCGAAGTGGTGCAGGACGCCCGCGTCCGTCAGACCGACCCGCTCGGCGATGTCCCTGACCGACACCCCCCGGCTGCCGGCCTCGGCGTAGGCGGCCAGCGCGGCGTCGAGGATCATCTTCCGCTTGGCGGCGGTCTTGGCGTAGGGGCCGCGGGGTTTGCGCGTACTCACCGCAGCACTCTAGCCCCGGCCTGCGACGAAAACCTCGCGCTACTGACTTTTCACGCTGGTCGTGGCGCCAGGGCACGGGCCGTGGTCACGGCCGTGGTCGCCCTTGGCGCACTCCCGTGCGTCGCCGGTGCCGGACATCGGGGGGCCTCACCGCCTCACTCGCGAACTCCCGATTCGCCCGCGCCACGGTAGAACGCACTCGGAGCCCGGCCGACGGCGCGGCGGAACATCGCGGTGAACGCACTCGGTGTCGCGTAGCCGAGCTCGGCGGAAACGCTCGTGACCGGAGCATCCCGCGCCAGCAGGGTCAGGGCGTGGACGAGTTTCGCCTGACGGACCCAGTGGGCGAGGGTCATCCCTGTCGCGGCGGAGAACCGGCGATGCAGGCTCCGCGTGCTGAGGTGGGCGCAGGCCGCCGCCGATTCGGCCGTCCAGCGGGCGCCCGGGTTCTCTCGGATCGCGGAGCACAGGCGGACGAGGGCGGGGTCGGCCGGGGCGGGGAGGTGCAGGGCCGGGACGGGTTCCGGTTCGAGTTCGAGCAGCAGCAGGTCCATCAGCTTGCCTTCGCGCCCGTCGACCTCGTAGTCGATCGGCAGCCGGGTCGCCTCTTCGACGAGCTCGCGCAGGAGGGGGGACACCGAGACGACCAGCGGGCCGGTGAGCAGGCTCGGCGCCGCCGACGGCTCGATGTAGAGGGTCCGCATGCGCACGGCACCCGTGCAGGTCATCGCGTGGGTCACTCCGGCCGGGACCCAGACCGCACGCGTCGCGGGAACCACCCAGATCCCTTGGTCGGTGGTGACGGTGACGGCCCCGCTGGTGCCGTAGATCAGCTGTGCCCGGCGGTGGCTGTGCGGGGGGATGTGGTGCCCGTCCGGGAGGTCGCGGGCCATGGCCGCCACGGGCCTGGGGACGAGCTGGTAGTCGTCGCGGTCCTCGCTCTTGCCGCGCATTGGCACACTCTCGACAGTAGACGGCACATCGGCGACAGCTTGCCATGTCCCGCCCTCCCTAGCGTGTCCTCACGTGATCGAATCCGACAATCGACGGCACCGTGGCAAGCGTCCCGCTCAGCGGCGGCTGACCGCCTTGCTGGCCACCACCAGCGCGGTGACGGGGGCGAACGTCTACCTCTGCCAGCCGCTGCTAGGGGACGCGGCCGGATCGCTGCACGTCTCCGCCGGGGCGCTCGGCGCACTGCCCACCGTCACACAGGCGGGGTTCGCCGCGGGGATCGCGCTGATCGTCCCGGCCGGTGACGGTGTCGACCGGCGCCGGCTGATACTCGGTCTGTGCGCGGCCTCCTCGCTCGTTCTCGCCGCCTGCGCCGTCGCACCGACGGCCTTCTGGCTGGTGGCCTGCGGCCTGGTCCTCGGCGTGCTGTCCCCGGTCCCCCAACTCGTGGCGCCGGTGGCCGTCGCGCTGGCCGGCGGGGACCGGATCGGCCGGACGCTGGGAGTCGTCCAGGGCGGACTGCTCGTCGGAGTGCTGGCGTCCCGCGCCTATTCGGGCGTCCTCGCCTCGGCGGCCGGGTGGCGCGCGGTCTTCTGGTGTTCGTGCGGGGCGACCGCGCTGCTGTCACTCGCCCTCCGGCGGGCCCTGCCCGCTCTGCCGCCCGCCGGACCCGTGGCCTACCGGAACGCGCTGTCGTCCGTTCCGAAGGTGTTCGCCGCCGACCCGCTCGTCCGCCGGGTCACGCTCTCAGGCGCGCTGGTCGGGATCTCCTTCGGCGCGTTCTGGACTCCGCTGACGTTCCTCCTGGAGGAGCGCTACCGCTACGGTTCCGCCGCGGTGGGCCTGTTCGGTCTGGTGGCCGCGGCGAGCGCCCTGGTGTCCCCCCTCGCCGGGCGTCTGGCCGACCGTCTGGGCCCGCGTCGCGCCCAGACGGTCGTGATCGGGACGGTCCTGGCCGGTTGGGCCGTCCTCCTGCCCGGCGGGACGAACCTCGGCCGGCTGATCGCCGGCGTGACGCTGCTCGACATCGGGACGTGGAGCAACCAGGTGGGCTGCCAGCGGATCCTGTTCGCGCTGCGGCCCGCCATGCGCAGCCGGCTGAACGCGTGCTACTTCACCCTCCGGTTCCTCGGCATCGCCGTCGGCTCCTTCGCCGGCACCCTGGCGTGGCGGTACGGCGGGTGGGGCGCGGTGGCCGCCGTCGGCGCCACCGCCTGCGCTTCAGCCCTGCTGCTGACCGTCGGCCGCCCGCCCCGGCCCCTCACGAACCACAGCCCAGCAGCTTCATGATCGAGGCCCTCGTGTCCTCCGTGAGGGCTGGGATCGCGCCGGTCCCACCATCCGCAGGCACCGTGGTCAGTGCTGTGGATGACCGGGGTTCAGGAGCGGTTCCACGTAGTTCGGCGTCACGCCGGGGTCGGTGTGGACGATGTCGGTATAGCGTCCGGTCTCCTTCCCCCACTGGTAGTGACCGCTCATCCAGTCCTCGTAGACGCCCAGGACGCGGCGGATGCGGTCCTGATGATCGGCGGGGAGGCGGGAGGCTTCCAGGATGTGTTCCATCTGGCGGCGCCCCTGGACGTACCAGGCCGTGCGCGCGTCGGTCATGTCCCGCGCCCGGGCAGCGGCCTCGGGCAGGCTGCAGCCCACGCCGGCCTGGATCACCAGCACCACGTTGTGCACGTCGCGGCGGGCGAGTTCCTTGGGCAGCGAGCGCAGATCGTTCTGCCAGCAGATGATGTCGCACGCCGCCAGCTCCAGGTCCTGGAACTCGCGCGAGTGGTAGAGATCCGGTGGCACCGCGTGGTGGACGAGGGCTTCGGCGAGGTCGTAGACGATGTGCATCGCCCCGGAGTCACGGCGGTGGACCAGGTACTCGAAGATGGTCGGAACCTCGTGCCGGGCCCGGCGCTCGGCCTCCCCCTGGTAGGAGTCGAGGAAGTCACGGGTGTGCTTGTACAGGCGCTCCGACCACGCCGCCGGCATGCCGACGCAGGTCCGCTCCAACAGGTCCGCCAGCGCACGCGCGACAGGCGGCAGGTGCCCGGGCTCGGCGACGTTTCCGCCGAGGACGTCGTCGAAGGGACGCATCGCCTCACGCCACCGACTCGGGAGACGACCGAGAGGGCCTTCGTCTCCCTGGTCGTCGATCATGAACATCCAGGTCTTCCAGTCGGCACCGAGCAGGAGCTCCTCCACGCCGACCCGGGCGTAGACGTAGGCCGCGAGCCGCCCCGACCGAAGCCGGTCGAACCGGGCCGACGCCGCATCCGAGGAGAGCAGTCCCATCCGCCTGGCCCACGCAAGGGTCGAAGCCTGGGCCTGATCGGCGTGCGGATGCACTCTCAGGGGGAACGGGACCGCCAGTTCCGGCACGGCGAAGTCGCCCGGGCCCGCTGACGCCATGAGATCACCTCGTCTCCCATCGGTGGGGAGGACCTCGTAGCCGGGTCGACCGTCAGTCACTTCCCGCTTGGGTGGCCCTGTCCCCCACCCGGCCATGCCGAACTTCTACCCGGACGACGAGATCTCTACTGCACGATGTGGGGAACCGGGTACCGGTGCGCCGGTCACAGGAGGAAGACGGCCGCGCCCTCCGCGGCGCTCGTCCGCGCGCAGGATCGCCGAACCGCCCCCTCGCTCCCCATCGGGGCGAGGGGGCGGTCGTGCGTCAGCCGGCGAGCGGGCAGAGCTCCTCGAAGTGGCTCGGCCTGCCGTCGCGCAGCACCAGAGTGCCGTGCTGCTCGGCGTCGGCGCGGCGCATCAACTGCCAGGTGCCGTCAGCGCGGTGGAGGACGGTGGAGTGCCAGGGGGTGGTCCAGGCGTCGGGGGCGTCGAGCAGGCGGATGCCGAACTTGGCGGCGCCGCGCGGCTGGGGGTGGATGGACAGGCGGACGGTGCGGGGGTGGTGCTCGGCGATGAGGTCTCCCCACGCGCGGCTGCGCTGGATGACGCCGTAGGCGCGGTGCCGGCACTCGCGCTGGAGGGCGGACCTGGTGCCGGTGAAGTCCACGGTGTCCTCGGTGAGGAAGCGGGTGATGCCCCGGTAGATCGCGAGGGTGTGCTCGTCGCGCCGCACTTCGGCGCGCAGTTCCTCCACGGTGGGCGCGTACGCGGCGTGCACCCGGGCGCGCTTCTCGTCGTACGGCAGGTCGCCGAGCACGTCGCGCAGGTCGAAGACGGACAGCCGGGTCAGGCCCTCGCGGCGGATCAGGGCGGCGAGTTCGTCGGAGTAGGCGTCGATGTGCGGGTCCGGCACCCGGATCAGGTCGCCGAAGATGTGCCCGTCGGAGCAGATCTCCATCCGGGCGCCCGGCTCGTACACCTCGCCGACCGCCCGGCAGAGGTCGTCGAGGAAGGTGAGCGACAGGCGTTCGCCCTCGTCGGGGAGGTGGCCGAGGACCTTCGCGGGGCTGGGCGACTTGCAGGGGAAGCCCGGCAGGGTGAAGACGATCCGCTCCCCCGCCTCGACGAACTCGGCCAGCTGCCGGAGCTGTTCGGGGAAGTCGTCGACGGCGACCGGGGTCGCGGTGTCGGTGGCGCGGCGGTGGGGCAGCAGCAGTTCCAGGACGGCGGCGCAGGTCTGCCGGACGGGTCTGGACGTACCCGTGATGGACTCGGTGGGCATGCGACTCCTCCATGGGGGCATGTCGGGATGGCGGCCCGGCGCCGCTTGTCTCGGCAGGAGGCGGGTGCCGGGCCGCCCTGGTCGGGCGGGATGGGTCGGGCGGGATGGGTCAGGTCAGGTGCGCTTGTCGTAGGCGACCGGGAGGTGGTTGACCCCACGGGCGAGCACGGCCGGGATCCAGGCGAGGTCGTCGAGGGAACCGGCGGGCCGCAGGCCGGGCAGGCGGGCGAGCAGGGTGGCGATGGCCACCTGGAGTTCGGCGCGGGCGAGGGCGGCCCCGGGGCAGAAGTGGATGCCGTGGCCGAAGGCGAGGTGTGCGTTCGGGGTGCGTTCCAGGTCGAGCACGTCGGCGTCCGGGAACTGCGCCCCGTCCCGGTTGGCCGCGCACAGCGAGACGATGACGGAGTCGCCCGCCGGGACGCGGGTGCCGTGCAGGTCGCTGTCCTCGGCGAAGAACCGCCAGGTGGTGAGCTCGAACGCGCTGTCGTGGCGCAGGAGTTCCTCGATCGCCCGGGGCATCAGGGCGGGGTCGTCACGCAGCCGGTCCAGCTGGTCGGGGTGGCGCAGCAGGGTGATCAGCATGGTGGTGATCTGGTTGGTGACGGGCTCCTGGCCGGCGACCAGGAGCTGGAAGATCATCGAGTCGAGTTCCTCCCGGGTGAGCTCCCTGCGGTCCTTGGCGATGACGAGCCGCGAGAGCAGGTCGTCGTCCCAGTGCTCGCGCTTGTGGGCGACGACCTCGGCGATGTACGTCTGCAGGCCGAGCAGCCGGGCCTCGTAGGCGGGCCGGCCCGGGTCCTGCGGGCCGACCGGCTGGACGACCTTGCCCCAGTCCCGGTCGAAGCGGGCGGCCAGCTCGGCCGGGAGGCCGATGACCTCCGCCAGGACCCGGAACGGGTAGTGCGCGGCGAAGCCCTGCACCAGGTCGGCGCCGCCCTCGGCGGGCAGTTCGTCCACGAGGGCGTCGGCGAGCTCCTGGAAGCGCGGGCGCAGCGACTCCACCCGTCGTGGCGCGAAGGCGTCCAGGACAAGGCGGCGCATCCGGGTGTGCTCCGGCGGGTCCTGGTGGAGCAGGTGTGCCTGGAGCTGGGAGTGCTGGGGCTCGGGCATGATCGAGGCGAGGGCGCGCCAGTTGTCGTTGCCGAGGTCGTGGTTCTTGCCGAGGCGGGGGTCGTTGAGCGCCTGGTGGGCGGCGTCGTAGCCGGTGACCAGCCAGGCGGCGATGCCCGAGGGGAAGCGGACCCGGTGGACGGGCCCGGCGTCGCGCATCCGGCGGTAGAGGTCGTAGGGGTCGGTCTTGTAGGCGGAGCCGTACAGCGGGATCGGTTCGCCGTCGGCGGCGCCGGTGACGGGGCAGCGGCCCTCGGGACGGTCGGGGGTGGTCATGCCGGGTTCCTTCGGGGTTGTGCGGAGATTGTGCGGTGGCGGTGGCGGTGGCGGGGTCACAGGGCCAGGGCGGGGCGGTGGTGGTCGAGCCACAGGGCGAGGTCGACGACGCGTTCCAGGCGGAGCCGGTGGCCCCATTGGAGTTCCTCGGCGGGGGTGTCGAGGGCGGTCTTGATGACCGTCTCGTCGGCGATGTCCCGTACGTGCGGCGCGTCCAGCGCCTCGCGGGCCAGGTGCTGGAGGCCGCGGTTGTACTCGGCGTGGTGGGTGGCCGGGTAGTGGTTCTTCGGACGCCAGAGGACCGAGTCGGGGGCGATGCCCCGGCCGACGTCGCGCAGCAGGCTCTTCTCGCGGCCGTCGTGGTTCTTCATCGCCCAGGGGGCGTTGAAGGCGTACTCGACGAGCCGGTGGTCGCAGTAGGGCACCCGGACCTCCAGGCCCTGGACCATCGAGAGGCGGTCCTTGCGGTGCAGCAGCTGGCGCAGCCAACGGGTCAGCGAGAGGTGCTGGAGTTCGCGCTGCCGGTGCTCCGCGGGCGTCTCGTCGTCGAGGTGCGGGACCGCGGCGAGCGCGCTGCGGTAGGTGTCGGCGCGGAACTCGGGGATGCGCAGCCGGGCGGCGAGCTCGGGGTTGAGCGGCATGGCGGCGGCGTCGCCGGTGACGAGCAGCCAGGGGAAGGCCTGGGCGGCGAGCGCCTCGGGGTTGTGGAACCACGGGTAGCCGCCGAAGACCTCGTCGGCGGCCTCGCCGGACAGGGCGACCGTGGAGTGCCGGCGGATCTCGCCGAACAGCAGGTAGAGCGAGGTGTCCATGTCGCCGACGCCGATCGGCGAGTCGCGGGCGACGACGACGGCCCGGCGGTGGTCGGGGTCGAGCAGGGTGCGCGGGTCGAGGATCACGGTGGAGTGGTCGGTGCCGATGAAGGCGCCGGCCTCGGTGGCGAAGGGCGTGTCGTGGCCGGTGCGCAGGACGTCGCCGGTGAACTGCTCGGCCTGGTCGCTGTAGTCGACGGCGTAGGAGCGGAGCCTGGCCTGCGGGCCTTCCCTGAGCCGGAGTTCGTCGGCGACGAGGGCGGTGACGACGGTGGAGTCCAGGCCGCCGGAGAGCAGGCTGCACAGCGGAACGTCGGCTTCCAGCTGCGACCTGGCGGCGCGGTCGACGAGCTCGCGGACCCGCTCCTTGGTGGTCTCCGGGTCGTCGGTGTGCGGGTTTGCGGCCAGGTCCCAGTAGCGGCGCTCGCGGATGCCGTCGCGGTCGAGGACGAGCAGCCCGCCCGGGTGGACCTCGCGGATGCCGGCCCAGACGGTGGGGCCGGTGTTGAACAACAGGCTGTAGGCCTCGCGCAGGCCGTCGGCGTCCACGGTGGGGGTGAGCTCGGGGTGGGCGAACAGGGCCTTGGGCTCGGAGCCGAAGGCCAGGCCGCCGTCGACCGCCGCCCAGAAGAGCGGCTTGACGCCGAGCCGGTCGCGGACGAGCAGCAGGCGCTCGCGCCGCTCGTCCCAGATGGCGAAGGCGTACATGCCCTCCAGGTGGTCGACCAGGGCGTCGCCCCACTCCAGGTAGGCGCGGAGCACCACTTCGGTGTCGCTGCGCGTCTCGAACCGGTGGCCGCTGCTTCTGAGCCGCTCGCGCAGCTCGTGGTGGTTGTAGACCTCGCCGCTGTAGGTGAGCACCACGTGCGGCTGCTCGGGGCAGTCGGCCATGGGCTGGGCACCGCCCTCGATGTCGATCACGGCGAGCCTGCGGTGGCCGAGCGCGGCGTGGGCGCCGGTCCAGACGCCCCCGGCGTCGGGCCCGCGCAGGGCCATGGTCGCGGTCATCGCCTCGATGACGGGGGTGCTGCGCCGGAGGTCCTGGTGGAAGGACGCCCAGCCGGTGATTCCGCACATGCGTGTGCTCCAGGGGTGGAAACGTGACGGGGAGGTGACGCGGGCTCAGACCGCTTGCGTGTGGGTCGCGCGGCCGTGCCGCGCCAGCAGCGGGACGGCGAGGCACGCGCAGGCCGCGGCGAGACCGAGGCCGAGGTGCAGGCCGCCCGTCCCGGAGCCGCCGAGGCTCCACGTGGCGGTGGCGAGGGCCGGGCCGAGGGTGAAGCCGAGGCTGCGGGCGAGTTGGACGGTCGAGGCGGCGGTGGCCGTCGTCGCCGGGGTGGCCGAGGTCATGACCATCGCCTGGGTCGGGCCGCCGTACAGGCCCATGCCGGCTCCGGCGAGGGCGAGGCGCCAGGCGATGTCCGGCAGGCTCCAGGTGTCGCCCAGCGGAACGAGGAGCAGGAAGCCGAGCGCGGTGAGCGTGGCCCCGGCGGTCGCGGTCGGCCGGGCGCCGAAGCGGTCCGCCAGCCGTCCGCCGAAGGGCCCGCCGATCCCCATGGCGAGCGGGAAGCACAGGATGGTCAGGCCGGTGGCGGTGGCGCTGGCGGCCTCGTCCCGTTGCAGGTGCAGGGCGAGCAGGTAGTGCATGACGGCGAAGGCCAGGGCGATGGCCAGCACCGCGGTGTTCAGGCCCGCCGTCCGGTTCGCCCGCAGCACGGACCTGACGGGCTGTCCGCCCGCGCGCCGCAGCCACAGCGCGGTCAGCGGTACGGCCGGGGCCGCGAGCAGCAGCCAGGCCGGGGCGTCCGCCGTGAAGGTGAGCCCGAGGAGGACCGCGCACACGGCGCCGCCGATGAGCGCCGCGTCGGTGAACTCCGCCCGGCCGGGCTTGACCAGGGCACCGCTCCGGGGCACGTGGCGGCGGGCGAGGAGCCAGGCTCCCAGGCAGACGGGCAGCTTGACGAGGAAGATCGCCCGCCAGCCCAGGTGGTCGAGCAGCAGCCCGCCCAGGGCCGGGCCCGTGACCGCGCCGAGCGGCCCCAGGGTCGCCGGCACGCTCATCGCCCGGCCGCGCAGTTCGGGCCGCACCGACCGCATCGCCAGCACCGGCATCAGCACGAACAGCACCGCGCCGAAGGCTCCTTGGACGACCCGGGCCGCGATCAGCGCCCCGGCCCAGGGCGCCGCGGCGGTAGCGGCGCTGCCCAGGGCGAACCCGGTGACGGCGGTGAGCAGCGCGGAGCGGGTCCCGACCGCGTCCAGCCAGCGTCCGGCCGGCAGGAGCAGCGCCACCAAGGGGAGTTGGTACCCCAGGACGGCCCACTGGGCGGTCTGCGCGGATATGTGGAAGCCCTTGCCGATGTCCGCGAGCGCGATGTTGACGATGTTCATGTCGAGCATCGCCACGAACGACAGCATCCCGGCGACCGCGACCAGGCTCCAGCGGTCCGTGCCGGCGGGCGGCGCCGCCGCCTGGCCCGTCGTCGCGCTCACGCCGTACACCCCTTGCCGGCGGATCCCGGCCGATCCGACCAGCGCCTCATGGGCCGCATGCTCCGTCCTCCTCCTGTGCCGGGCGCCGTCGGCGACGACACCCGGCCCATGAGTCGGACCGGAACCCCGAGAAGTTCCGAACACCTGCATGATTCTTCGCCGGACCGGCGAGCCGCCCCTGAGCTGCCGGTCCTATGTTCTGAATAGTTCAGCTGTCCCGGCGGATCCGGAACACTTGCGTCGCACCAGGAAACGTGATGCCCTCGGCGGGCGCGAGCCGGATCGCCCGACGCACGACCCTGCGCCGACCACGGTCCTCGGTGACATGGTGTGCGATGCCCGGCTCGGCCGGTCCGTCATCCCGACATGCTCTCGGCCCGGATCTCACCGATGGACTCCGAGGCGCACCGGAATGAGGGTTCGACGTCACCGTGAGCACAACCGGTTCAATGCCGACCGGCTCTCATCGTCCACGGCGCGGCAGATCATCAACCGCTGGTCCGGATCTTGGAGTGGCATCAGCACTTCGAAGTTCACGGCGATCACACCTGCGTCCGGATGTCGCATCACCTTGAGTCCGCGGCCGTTGACGTTCACGTCCCGCTCGGCCCACAACCGCGCGAATTCCTGGTTACTTGTGGTGCATTCGGTGATGAGGTCGGTCAACGCCTGGTCCTCCGGGTGCGCGGCCCACGCTGCGCGCAGGTGGGCGATTCCCTCCCGCACGACGCGCTCGCAGTCGACATAGAGCTCGCGTATTTCCGGGTGCACCAGGCACAGCCACATGGCATTGCGTTGCGACGGCGGCAGGGTGTCGAAATCCAGCAGCAGCCTCGCCATTTCGCCGTTCCAGGCCAGGATGTCGTAGCGGTGGTTCATCAGCATGGCCGGCAACGGCGACAGGTCGGCGACCAGCCGGGCCAGCGGGGGTGCTGCAGTGGTGGCGGGCTTGTCGGCGTTGCGGGGGCGCTGCTGGGCCAGGTTGAAGAGGTAGGCGCGTTCGTCGGGGGCCAGGCGCAGCGCCCGGGCCAACGCCTCCACCACGTTCGCCGAGGGCCGCAGTCCCCGGGCCTGTTCCAGCCGCGCGATGTAGTCGATGCTGACCCCGGCCAGTTCGGCGACCTCTTCACGACGCAGTCCCGGGGCCCGCCGGGCCTGCTGACGCGACGGCAGGCCGAAGTCCTTCGGATCCAGGCGCTCGCGCCGGGTCCGCAGGAACGCGGCCAGCTCCTTGGTCGTGTCCACGGTGCGGGTCATCATGTCCGCTCCAACAGCCAGGGTAGGACTGGTGTTCCCAGGAACTTCTCTCCCTTATCCCCGGCTCGCGACGGTCACAGACTTGTTCCCGGCAACGGATGACAAGCACAGGAGGACACGATGTCGCTCACCCTCGACACCTACCGGCTGCTGGGCCGCTCCGGGCTGCGGGTCTCACCGCTGGCGCTGGGCGCAGCGACCTTCGGCACCGAGTGGGGCTGGGGCGCCGAGCAGGACGAGGCCCGAAAGCTGTTCGACCTCTACGTCGAGCGCGGCGGCAACTTCTTCGACACCGCCAGCACCTACACCAATGGCAGCTCCGAGCGCCTGCTGGGTGAATTCACCCGCGACAACCGCGAAAGCCTGGTGCTGGCAACGAAATACACCACGCTGCGCCGGCCCGGCGACCCGAATTCCGGGGGCCCTCACCGCAAGAGCCTGTTCGCGTCGGTGGAAGCCAGTCTGCGACAGCTGAATACGGATTACATCGATCTGCTCTACCTGCACGTGTGGGATTTCACGACACCGGTCGAGGAGATCCTGCGTGGCATGGACGATCTGGTCCGGCAGGGCAAGGTCTTGTACGTGGCGATCTCCAACGCCCCGGCCTGGCAGGTGTCGCGCATGCAGGCGATCGCCGACCTGCGCGGCTGGTCGCCGCTGGTCGCCCTGCAGATCGAATACAACCTGATCGAGCGCACCGGGGAACGTGACCTGATCCCGATGGCACGCGAGATGGGGTTGGGCGTGGTGCCGTACTCGCCACTGGCCGGCGGGGTGCTCACCGGCAAGTACAGCCGCGACGACCTGACCACGACGAACACCGCGGTCGACGACGGCACCCGTAAGAACTTCAATATCGCCAACGGCGGGCTCACCGAACACGACTTGGACATCGCTGATGTCGTGAAGGAGGTCGCCGCGGAGCTGGGCCGCACAACCGCCCAGGTCGGGCTGGCCTGGACCCTGCAGAACCCGGATGTGACGGCATCGCTCATCGGCGCCCGCACTCTCGCGCAGCTGGAGGACAATCTGGGTGCCCTGGAGGTCGACTTCACGGCCTCCCAGCTGGCCCGCCTCGACGAGGCCAGCGCGATCGAACTCGGCTACCCGCACGACCTGCTCGCCGGCGACAGGATGCGCACGGCGACCCACGGCGACCTGTTGGTCGAAACCCGCCGCTGATACCCGATCGAGCCCCGGGGCCCGACCCGGGCCTACGACGCGACCGGCTCGGCGCGGTAGGCGTGGTCGATGTTGTCCTCGACCCAGGAGCGCAGCGCGTTGAGCGGGATCGCGGCGCTGCGGCCGAGCGGGGTGAGGGAGTACTCGACGTGCAGCGGGACGGCGGGGTAGACGGTCCGGTCGAGGATGCCGAAGTCCTCCAGGCGGCGCAGTGTCTGGGTGAGGACCTTCGGGCTGACGCCCTGGAGCTTCCGCTGGAGTTCGCCGAAGCGCTGGGGGCCGTCTTCGAGGGCCCCGATGGCGAGCGCCGACCACTTGTTGGCCAGCAAGTCGAGCAGGGCGCGGCAGGGGCACTGGGCGGCGTAGACATCGTGGTGCACGTGCTGGCCGCTGGGGCAGGTGGTCGCCATGCTCACTCTTCCTCATCAGGTCACTTCCCAATGGGAAGTATTAGACCTTGATGGTAACCATACCCGCGGGGATAGCGTCGTCGACGTCGGAGGAGGGCCCGTCAACAGCCCTCCACGCGGCGGTCTACGGCCACGACCGCTGGAAGAACGAGATCGGTCCCGTGGTCTACGGCCTGCTGATCCCCGAGAAGTCCGTCGTCACCCGTGTGACCCCCACACCTGCCTCACCGCTGCGGTAACAACGCACTTCTCGGTGCCCACGCCGCGTACGGCGCGAAGCACAGGTGGTCGGCGGTGACCGTCCTGCAGAGCACGCCGACGTCCCGTCCAAGGCAACCCCCGCGCGAGCGGGGACTTCAGGGTTCCGGAGCCCCCACGGCGCGCAGGCTCCGGAACCCTACGCTTCCACAACGAATGTGGCATTCCGCACCCGACGTACGTGCACGCTCTGGTAGGCAAGTGGCGGCTGCAGGCGGGCGGCCGCGCAGTGCGACGCCCGCGGGAGGGGAAGCACATGAGCACGTCATCGAGGTCGGCCGTCATCACCACCGAACAGCGGGCGGTCGACCGCGCGTACGCCTGTTACGAAGCCAAGCTCGCCGAACTGTCCGGCGACGCGACGGCCCGGGCGGCAGCCAGCGGGAAGGACGGCATCGCGGCCCGGGCGGAGTCCTCGGCCAGGGCGGAGGTGTTCCGTCTGGAGGGCGAGAACCTCGTCACGATGCGGGTGGACACCCGGTCGGACGAGTCGGGCGAGCCGGAGGTCTTCTACGTCGGGCGGCGGACGGTGCACGACGCCGAGACCCGCGACACCGTCGTCATCTCCTGGACCAACGCGCTCGCCACCGCGTGGCGCCTGGCCACGCCGGACGCCCCCGGAGAGGTCCGCTTGCGGCGGCGTCTGGACTGCGACCAGCGGACGGTCCGGGACTACCGCGACGAGATTGCTCCGCCGGTCCCGGCCTCCGTCGGCCCGGGCACGGATGTGCCGTCCCCCGGAGACGTGTTCGGCCCCGTCTCCGGGGCCCGGCAAACGGTGGTGGACGACCTGCTCCTCCGGGACCTCGACCGCGCCCGCCGCAGCCGCATGCGCGACATCGTCGAAACCATCCAGCCCGACCAGATGGCGCTGGTGGCCGGCCCGTCCACGGGTGTCCTGGTCGTCCAGGGCGGTCCGGGCACCGGGAAGTCGGCCGTCGGCCTCCACCGGGTCACCTGGCTCGTCGACAACAAGCGCTTCCAGGCGCAGGACATCCTGGTGGTCGGACCGCACCGGAGGTTCCTGGAGTACGTCGGCCGGGTCCTGCCCACCCTGGGCACGCGCAACGTCACCGCCGTCGAGCTCTCCTTCCTCTGGGAGGGGAGCGTGCGAGCCGAGGACACCCCGTCCGTGCGCCGCATCAAGTCGGACGAACGCATGGCCGAAGTGCTGCGGCGCCGGGTCGAGGGCAACTGCCGGCCGGCCGCCGTCGACGCCGCCGTCACCCCCGCCGCGGACGAGCACGGCGAGCCGATGTTCACCATCGTCCTGGGCAGCGCACCCCTGAGGGTGCCGGCGTCCGAGGTCCGCCGCGTCTTCGAGGCCGCCCGCACCGGACCGGGCCACTACCGGGCCCGCCGGGACCGCTTCCGCGACGTGCTGGTCGACCTCCTGCTGGCCGCGCTGCGGCAGGGTTTCCCCCAGCGTGCTCGTGACCGGACCGTTCGGCAGAGCATCGAGCGCCATCGCCAGGTGGCCGCGCTCGTCGAACGCGCGTGGCCTCCCCTCAGCCCGGAGGAGGCCCTGCGAAGCCTGCTGAACTCGCCCGGCAGGCTCAACGAGTACGCCGCCGAGGTGTTCGACGCGGCCGAGCAGGCACTGCTGACGCGCCCGGCCGCCGAACGTGCCGAGGACGAGCCGTGGACCCTGGACGACCTGGTGTGCCTCGAAGAGCTACGGACCCTCATCTCGGGCGAGACGCCCCAGCGTTACCCGCACATCGTCGTGGACGAGGCCCAGGACCTGACTCCCATGCAGGCCAGGTCGCTGCGCCGCCGCAATCCGAAGGGGTCGATGACGGTCCTCGGCGACCTCGCGCAGGCCACCGGACCGCACGACTACCCGAGTTGGGAGCGGCTCGGCCGGGTCCTGGCGGGTGAGGGCGGCTGGCACCTCGAAGAGCTCACCACCAGCTACCGGGTGCCGGCCCAGATCATGGAGTTCGTCGCGCCACTCGCCCGGGCGGTGGCCCCGTCCGTTCCCTTCCCGGCCGCGGTGAAGGAAGCGGACGGCGAGCCGGTGCGGATCGTGGAGACGACGCCTTGGCAGCTCCTCGCCGAGGCGGTCGGGCACGCGGCACGGCTGGCCGGATCGGACGGTCACACCCAGCGCTCGATCGCCCTGGTCGTCCCCGACGACTCGGACTGGCTCCAGCAGGTCCGGCTCCTGGTCGACTCGACGGAGGCGATGACCGACGAGGTGCGGGAGGCGGTGACCGTCCTGACCGCCGGCGAGGCGAAGGGCATGGAGTTCGACCACGTCCTCGTCCTGGAGCCGGCGACCATCACCGCCCGCGGGGCCGAGGGCCCGCGGCAGCTGTACGTGGCCCTGACCCGGAGCACACAGACGCTGACGGTGCTGCACACCTCGCCCTTGCCTGCGGTCATGCTGCCCGCCGTCGGCCCGTCGCCCTCCGCCGGACCGGACGATCCCGCACCGGACGGCCCCGCACCGGACGATCCCGCACCGCAGCCGCCATCCGGCCCGGCGCAGGATCGCGTCTGCTCACGCTTCCACCTGGACGGGGAACGCTGCGAGCTGCCCACGCAGAACGCCGACGGCTGGTGCCGTGACAGCTCGTGCGGCGGCTTCCGGACGAGCTCGGTGCCGGAGCGCCCGACGCCTCGCAACCTGCCCAGGGTGCCCGCCGACGCCGACCTCGGGACGGGGCTGGAGGCGTCGGAGGCCTTCCTCGGCAGGCTCCGGGTGACCAGGGCCGCCGTCCGGGCCTTCGTGACCGCGCACGGCGGCAGTGACCAGGAGGCCGAAGCCGAGATCCGTGGCGTGATCGCCACGTTCCTGACCGACGGGCGCCAGGCGCAGCAGACGGACGGCTACCGCCTCGTCGACCTCCATGGCTACCGGTTCGTCCTGAGCCACGACGGGACGGCCCTGACCGGCTACCGGAGCGTGCACGGCGAGCGGAGCCCCGCGCAGTACCTGGCCGGGGTCCCGTCCCGGTACCGGGTCTCCGGGCCCGCCGTCGCCGACCGCGGCCCGGCGCTCCAGGACACGGCCGCGGTACGCGCCCTGACGGTCGAGCAGATCCAGGTGAGCGCCGAGGCCCGGGCCGCGTACGCCGACCTCGCCTCGGACCGGTCGGATCAGTCGGACGCCTTCCTGGGCCGGCTCCGCAGCGCGCTGGCGACGGACCTGTCCGGCGGCCACGTCGAGACCCAGCCGCGGGGCAATCACCTCGTCCTCGGTTCGTCGCGCACCTGGAACCTCTCGCCGGACGGCAGTTCGGTGCTCTTCGTCCGCAGGCCCACCCCGTTGGACGCGGAGATCCTGGCGGCCACCGGCCTGGAAGCGGCGGACGAACTCACACCCGGTACCGAACTGCGGGTACGCGCCCTCGCCCACGGTGACCAGCTCCACTGGAGGGTCACCCCCGTACCCGAGGACCGGAAGCGGCGGTACATCCTGAAGCTGAGGCCCACCGATCGGGCGCCCGAGGCCGGGCAGGAGCTGGACGTCTGGGTCGTGCAACGCCGCTCCGGCGTGTACGTCGTGTCGGCGAACGACTTCGGGCGCCACGAGATCTCCGGGCGCGCGACCGAGCGGTACAGGAGCGCGCTGGCGGTCCTCACCGCCATCGGTGAGGACGACCTCCCGGCCGAACTCCCCCAGACCGGCCTGCTGGGACTCGACGCTCTGGTCGGCGGCTGCCTCCGCCGCGACCAGGCCGACTGGCTCTCCGTCTGGCGGCTCCTGGGATCGCCGTCCTCCGCCGACCTGACGGTGCTGCGGGACCTCTCCCGCGGCCTTCCGGAGGCCGTGCGGTCCGCGGACGCAACCGAGTTGGCGCGGCTCGGCGAGGTCCTGCGGAGCAGCGGCTGGCGGGACCGGACGGTCGCAGCCCTGGCGAAGCTCACAGGCGAGAGGTCTGCTGAGGAGTCCGCCGAGGTGGCCGCAGAGGTGTCCGCCGTGGCCGCGCCGGCCGGCGTCCTGACGGCCGAGCTCGCGGCCGCGGCCGAGGCCGACCGGACGTGCCACCAGCACGAGGCGGTGCGCCACCGGCTCATGGCCGACCTCTTCGCGGCGGGCCACAAGCCGCGGGACTCGTCGATCGTCGACGTCGTCCGGCCCGGAGAGCGGGGTCCGATCGTCTGCGAGGTCCTTCCCGCCGGCCACACCTCGTACCACGCCGTGCGGGCCGGCGCCGTCCGGGTCCGCGAGATCGGGCAGGTGACCGACGAGACCCCCGAGCGGCTGCACGTCGTCCTCACGTCGCCGCCCGACGAGCCGTGGATCCCCGACCTCGTGGAGCGGGTCCTCGACGTCTCCGTCCTCTGGCCCTCGGCCACCGGCTGGCAGGGCCCGGGAAGCTCCTCCGCGACCGGCACCGAACAACGGGGCCGCTGACCGTCCGACACGTGTGCCCGGCGGCGGGGTTCCACCGTCGGGCACACGTCCGGGGCACCGAGTTGCGCGAACCGGGGGCACACGTTCATGTGCCCGCTACAGCACCAGGGTCACTTGGCGAACGCGGTGTTGCTGTTGTACGCAACGGTGGCCCGAACGACGACTGCCCGTCAGTACGAAGCGCTGGTGGCGCACCGGCCGAGGTCGGTGTTACACACGATGACGTACGAGGTGATTCCGGAGTCCTGGAGTTGGTAGGTGTAGTGCTCATCGCCCCGGACGTTGCTGTAGGCGCTGGACCAGTTGCCGTTCGACTGCTGGAGGTTCACCGTGCAGTAGTTGCCCATGGTGGAGATCACGTAGCCCTGCACCCAGTCGTGCCCGTTGTAGTACTGATCGATCATGCCCCCGGCACAGCCGGGGACGTTGGCGGTGAAGGTGGCGTCGGCGGACGCCACCCCAGTGCTCAGACCCAGGCTGCCTGCTGCGACGGCAGTCACGGCGGCGAGGCGGACAGCAGCGGTGCGCAACCCAATCATCTTTTCCCCCTGTGGAGTTGACGGCTGGTTACTGCGACGACCCATGCTGCCATCGAACCCCCCTGAAGGCACGTCTCCCGTACAAATCCGCACACCCCTCGGAGTCGCCGATCAGGGCGGTGCAGCGGCTCCGGCGCTTTGTCCTAGGTGTGGGAGTGGTCGTGGTCCTGCTGGAGCTCGTATTCGTCCCACACCGGGAACGGGTCATCGAACGACGTCCAGACCTGCGGCCCGGCCGCGTGCTCGGCGTCGTCCAACAGGCAGTGGGCGAGTGCGGCGCGCAGCTCGTCCTTGCGCAGACCGGTGCCGATGAAGACCAGCTCCTGGCCGCTGTGCACCTGCTCGTCGCCGAGGCCGGTCAGCGCCGTGGCATCGGTCAGAGTGGCCAGGTTCGACGTCAGGCTCATGGTCGGGCGCATGCCGGAGGGTTCGAAACGGGCGACCGAGCCCGCCTGGGACCACAGGCCGGTGACGGCCGGTCGGGAGGCGAGCCAGAAGAAGCCCTTCGAGCGCAGGACGGTGCCGAACTCCCCCGCGTCGAGCCGTCGGCTCACCAACTCCCAGAGCCGGCCGGGATGGAAGGGCCGCTCGGCGCGGAAGACCAGGCTGGTGATGCCGTACTCCTCGGTCTCCGGCACGTGGTCACCGTTGAGCTCGGCCACCCAGCCCGGGGCCTCCTGGGCCTTGCTCAGGTCGAAGAGCCCGGCGCCCAGGAGTTCGGCGGGCGGGACCCGACCGCCGGTCGCGCGGACGATCCGGGCCGCGGGGTTGAGGCGGCTGAGCGCGGCGGCGAGCCGGTCGGCCTCCTCGGCCGTGACGAGGTCGGTCTTGTTCAGGACCAACACGTCGGCGAATTCGACCTGGTCCATCAGCAGGTCGCTGACGGTGCGTTCGTCGTCCTCGTACTGATCGAGGCCACGGGCCGTCAGCTCGTCGCCGCCGCGCAGTTCGGGCAGGAAGTTCGCGGCGTCGACCACGGTGACCATGGTGTCCAGACGGGCGACCTCCCCGAGGGTGGCGCCGTCGTCGCGGGCGAAGGCGAAGGTGGCCGCGACGGGCATCGGCTCGGAGATGCCGCTGGACTCGATCAGCAGGTAGTCGAAGCGCCCCGCCCGGGCGAGCCGGTCGACCTCCTCCAGCAGGTCGTCGCGCAGGGTGCAGCAGATGCAGCCGTTGGTCATCTCGACCAGGCGCTCCTCGGTCCGGGAGAGCGCGCCACCACCCTCGCGGACCAGCGCGGCGTCGATGTTGATCTCGCTCATGTCGTTGACGATGACCGCGACTCGCAGGCCGTCCCGGTTGTTCAGCAGGTGGTTGAGCAGCGTGGTCTTTCCCGCGCCAAGGAACCCGGACAGCACGGTGACGGGGAGGCGCCCGTTCACCGGCCGACTCGCACTGCGCCGGTGCCGTCGGGCAGCAGGGCCATCTCGCGAGCGTTCCTGATCGCGCGAGCCGTCGCGCGCTGCTGCCGAGCGGTCATCCGGGTGATGCGGCGGGCGCGGACGCGGCCGCGGTCGGAGATGAACTTCCGAAGCAGGTCCGCGTCCTTGTCGTCGATGTACGTGACGGGAGGATTGGGGCCCGTCCTGCGGTCCCGGCGGGCGGGGGCGATCTTGATCACGGCTTCCCTGGTTCTGGTGAGAGTTGCGTACGCGTGAGGCGACGACGGGATCGAGGGTTCTCCTCGGGGTCGCACCCCGGTGCCGCGCGGGCCGGGAGAGTCCGCGTGGCCCGGGGCACGACCGGTTCACGAGGTGTGCTACCAACTGGCCTTGCGCACACCGGGCAGGAACCCGGCGTGGGCCTGCCGGCGCACCCCGATGCGGGAGAGCCCGAAGGCCCGCAGGTAGCCGCGCGGGCGGCCGTCGACCGCGTCGCGGTTGCGGACCCGGGTGGCGCTGGCGTCGCGCGGCTGGCGCTGCAACTCGGCCTGCGCGGCGAGGCGGTCCTCGGGCGAGGTCGCCGGGGAGGCGATCAGTCGCTTGAGCCCGGCGCGGCGCTCGGCGTACCGGGCGACGATCACGCGGCGCCGCTCGTTCTTGGCGATCTTGCTGCGCTTGGCCATCAGACCTTCCCTCCCCGGGCGCGCACGACGGCGACGGCCTTCTCGATGCCGAGCTTGTCGACGGTCTTGATGCCCTTGGCGCTGAGCGTCAGGCGGACGAACCGGCCCTCGCTCGGCAGCCAGTAGCGCTTGGTCTGGATGTTGGGGTCGAAGCGGCGCCGGGTGCGGCGGTGCGAGTGGGAGATGGCGTTGCCGAACCCGGGCTTGCGGCCCGTGAGTTGGCAGTGGGCGGACATGGCGACTCCGTGCCGGTGTGGACAGCGGCGGCAGGCGGGGGCGACCCGTGGGAATGCCGCCGCTGCCGCGAATGGTGAGCCGACACTAGCACTAGATGAAAACGAAAACCATTACGTTATGGTGGGGCCCACGCCCGGGGCCCACACCCGGCCCGACACACCTTCCAGCGCCGCTACGGCCTCACCGCCCCCAAGCCCGGCACCTGGCTGCCCGAACAGGACGACACGGCATGGCGGACGGCCTCGGCCGAGCGGCGCACGTTCGCCGCGCTGTTCTGGCACCCCTACTACGGCGAGCGCCGCTGCGAACTGACCTTCACCGGCATCGACCTCGACGTCCCTTCGCTCCACGAGCGGCTGAACGACTGCCTGCTCACCGACGCCGAACTCGCCCTCGGCATGGAGCACTGGCAGCTGTCCGACGACCCCTTCGCCGCAGCCCTCGACACCGACCCGCCATCGCCCTGACCTCCGACGATCACGACGCCCGGCCGGATCACGTCCGACAACCCTGGCTGTCGGCCTCTGGAGTCATGCCCTGCCCGCCCGACCCGACCAGGAACGGGTCGGTGTCGGCGGCGACCACCCGCGCCCCGGCAGGCGGCCGGGGAGCCGGACGGCAAGCGAACCGGAACCGCAGCCGAGGTCGAGGCCGAGGTCGAGGTCGACCACTCACGGCCGCGGGTTCCTCCCGGTCACCTGCTCCCCTCGACCGGGTACGGCACCCGGGTGCGCCGGTCCGGGTCCACGGCCAGTCGCTCGCCTGCCGGTGGGCGAGCCCGCTGGACGCAGTCCGTCCGCTCGCAGATCCGGCAGCCCAAGCCGATCGGGGTCGCGGCGCGGGGGTCGTCGAGCACGATGCCGTCCGCGTAGACGAGGCGGTGGGCGTGGCGCAGCTCGCAGCCGAGGGCGACCGCGAACTCGGCGCGGGGCGCGCGGTGGCCGTGCCCGCCGTGGGAGACCGTCCGGGCGATCCAGAAGTACCGCTTCCCGTCCGGCATCTCGGCGACCTGGGTCAGGATCCGACCGGGGGCGGAGAAGGCCTCGTAGACCGTCCAGAGCGGGCACGTGCCGCCCAGGCGGGAGAAGTGGAAGTCGGTGGCGGACTGCCGCTTGGAGATGTTGCCCGCGCGGTCGGCGCGCAGGAAGGAGAACGGCACGCCGCGCCGGCCGGTGCGCTGGAGCGTGCTCAGCCGGTGGCAGACCGTCTCGAAGCCGACGCCGAAGCGGGCGCCCAGCAGGTCCGGGTCGTAGCGCAGTTCCTCGGCGGCGGCGTGGACGGCGGAGTACGGCATCAGTACGGCGCCCGCGAAGTAGTTGGCGAGCCCGATCCGGACCAGCCGATCGGCCTGCGGCGAGGCGAGGCCTGCCCCGGCGACCAGGGCGTCGAGCAGGTCACGCTGTTCCAACAGTGCAAGCTGGGTGGCGAGTTGAAAGGCTCGCTGTCCTTCGGTGAGCCACGGCGAGAGCACGAGCAGGCCGGTGGCCGGGTCGAAGCGCCGTAGGTCCGCACCGGGACCGCGCCCGGTGTCGGCCACCCGCACGCCGTGGCGAACGGTCAGGCGCGCGGCCCCCGCGGCGGGCGCGCGGGGGGCGGGGGGCGGGGCGGGCCGGGAGGGCCAATCCCCGGCCCCGGTGTGGGGGGCGGCGGTGGGGGTGTGGTGGGGGGCGAAGAAT
>NZ_JBHWGD010000060.1:0-21067 GCF_042733235.1 Kitasatospora sp. NPDC059722 | reverse complement strand
GGCGTGATTCTGTGTCGCGCGGGGGGGCGGCGCGCGCCCCCCCCCCCGCGGGGCGCCCCCCCCCCCCCCCGGCGCCCCCCCCGGCCCCCCCCCCCCCCTGCCGGGCGGCGTGCCGAGCGAGTCGGCCAATTCCTCGGCCGCGTTGTCGAGGGCGGCGATGTGGTTGTGGTGGGCGTAGAAGAAGTCCCGTACCTCGTCGTGCGGTTCACCCCCGGACACGGCAGTGGTGTCGCCGGGCGCGGTGAGGCCGGCGACCCGTTCGACCGCCTCGCGGTAGCGGCGGTGCAGGGCCACCAGCGCGCGGGCGACCTCCGGGTGGTCACGGCTCGCATCGGCGATCTCCTCCGGTGCCACCGCACCGCCGCAGGCCTCGTCGGCGAGCGCGGTGCGCAGGTCCGTGGCCAGCCGCTCCTCGTCCGCCTCGGAGAAGAACTCGGGGTCCACGCCGAACACTTCGGCGATCCGCAGGAGCACCGGGGCGGTCAGCGGGCGCTGGCTGTGCTCGATCTGGTTGAGGTAGCTGGTGGAGATGCCGAGCTCGCGGGCGAGCTCGACCTGGTTCATGCCGTGCTCGCGGCGCAGCCGGCGCAGCTTCGCGTGGGCGTAGACCTTGCGTCCGGGCGGGCGTGGCATGGGGCGCGCGGAATCCTTCTCTGTGGTGAATCTGCCTCGCGGGCAGCAGTTGCGAAGGTAGCACTTGAACCGGTTGGCACGATTCGCAGATTCACAGGGACCACATGGCCGAAATCCGCAGATTGGCCTGCTGGACCCCTCCCTGTCGGCGCGGCAGCCTGGTACGCACCAGCCCGTCAGGGCCCGTCCCGACGCCCAGGAGGAGTCCCGTGATCGAGCATCACGTCCGTGTCCACCCCAGCGCCGACCGGCTGCCGCGCGAGGAGCAGCTCGCCTGGAAGCTCGCCGCGGTCGCCACCGGTACCGAGGAGCTCGGCCCCGGGAGCGCAGCGATGGCGGTCAACCGGGTGATCGACAACGCGTCGGTCGCCGTCGCCTCCCTGCTGCGCCGGCCCGTGGCGGTGGCCCGCGCCCAGGCGCTCGACCACCACGCGGCCCCCGGCGCCCGGGTGTTCGGCAGCCTGACCCGGGTCTCCCCGGAGTGGGCGGCCTGGGCGAACGGGACGGCGGTGCGCGAGCTGGATTTCCACGACACGTACCTCGCCGCCGACTACTCCCACCCCGGCGACAACATCCCGCCGCTGCTGGCCGTCGCCCAGCACACCGGCCGCACCGGCGCCGACCTCCTGCGCGGGATCGTCGCCGCGTACGAGGTGCACGTCGCCCTGGTGCGCGGCGTCTGCCTGCACGCCCACCGCGTCGACCACGTCGCGCACCTCAGCGCGGCCACCGCCTGCGGGATCGGCACGCTGCTGCGACTGCCGACGGACACCGTCTACCAGGCCGTCCAGCAGGCGGTGCACACCACGACCGCGACCCGGCAGTCCCGCAAGGGCGAGATCTCCAGCTGGAAGGCCTTCGCCCCCGCCTTCGCCGGCAAGGCCGCCATCGAGGCCGTGGACCGGGCGATGCGCGGCGAGACCTCCCCCTCCCCGATCTACGAGGGCGAGGACGGCTTCCTCGCCTGGATGCTCGACGGCCCGCAGTCCGACTACACCGTGCTCCTTCCGGAGCCGGGCGAGCCGCGCCGGGCGATCCTGGACACCTACACCAAGGAGCACTCGGCCGAGTACCAGGCCCAGGCGGTCATCGACCTGGCCCGACGCGTCCGCGAGCGGACCGGGCCGCTCGACCGCGTCCGCTCGGTCGTCCTGCACACCAGCCACCACACCCACCACGTCATCGGCTCCGGCGCGGGCGACCCGCAGAAGTACGACCCACGCGCCAGCCGCGAGACCCTCGACCACTCCGTCCCGTACATCCTCGCCGTCGCCCTGGAGGACGGCGCCTGGCACCACGAGCGCTCCTACGCCCCCGAGCGGGCCCGCCGCCCGGAAACCGTCGCGCTGTGGCGGAAGATCACGACGGTGGAGGACCCGGAGTGGACCCGCCGCTACCACCACCCCGACCCGCGGCGGCGGGCGTTCGGCGGGCGGGTGGTCATCACCCTGGACGACGGCACCGTCGTCGAGGACGAACTCGCCGTCGCCGACGCCCACCCGGCCGGCGCCCGCCCCTTCGACCGTCCCGCCTACGAGCGGAAGTTCCGCACGCTCACCGAGGGCGTCGTCACCCCCGCCGGCCAGGACCGCTTCCTGAACGCCGCCGCCGACCTCCCCGAGCTCAAGGCCTCCGACCTGGACGAGCTGTTCCCCGCCGTCGACACCGGCACCGTCCGCGACTTCGACGCGACCCTGCCGAAGGGCCTGTTCTGATGTTCCACACCCGCACCACCCCCGCCCAGCGCCGCCGCGCCCTGCGCGAACGCCTCGCCACCGGACGGCTGTTGACGATGCCCGGCGCGCTCAACCCGCTCTCCGCCCGACTCATCCAGGACCTCGGCTTCGAGGCCGCGTACCTCTCCGGCGCCGTCCTCGCCGCCGACCTCGGCCTGCCCGACATCGGCCTCACCACCGCCACCGAGGTCGCGGCCCGCGCCCAGCAGACCACCCGGGCCACCGACCTCCCCGTCCTCGTCGACGCCGACACCGGCTTCGGCGAGCCGATGAACGCCGCCCGCACCGTCCAGCTCATGGAGGACGCCGGCCTCGCCGGCCTGCACCTGGAGGACCAGGTCAACCCCAAGCGCTGCGGCCACCTCGACGGCAAGTCCGTCGTGCCGCGCGAGGCCATGGTCCGCCGCCTGCGCGCCGCCGTCGACGCCCGCCGGGACCCCGACTTCCTCCTCATGGCCCGCACCGACGCCCGCGCCGTCGAAGGGCTGCCCGCCGCCATCGGCCGCGCCAAGGCCTACGTCGACGCCGGAGCCGACGCGATCTTCCCCGAAGCCCTCGCCGGCGAGGCCGAGTTCGAGGCCTTCCGCAAGGCCGTCGACGTCCCCCTCCTCGCCAACATGACCGAGTTCGGCAAGGGCCCGCTCCTCGACGCCCGCACCCTCCAGGACCTCGGCTACGACATCGCGCTCTACCCCGTCACCCTGCTGCGCCTCGCCATGGGCGCGATGGAGGACGGGCTGCGGACGCTCGCCGCCGAGGGCACCCAGGTGTCGCTTCTGTCTCGCATGCAGACCCGCTCCCGGCTCTACGAGCTCCTCGGGTACGCCGACTACGCAGCCTTCGACTCCGCCGTCTTCGACTTCACCCTCCCGCCCGGCATCTGACCCGTATCGGAGAGCAGCCATGCCCGCCACCGCGCCCGCTATCCACCGGGGCCTCGCCGGTGTCGTCGTCGACACCACGGAGATCTCCACCGTCATCCAGGAAACCAACTCCCTCACCTACCGCGGCTACCCCGTCCAGGACCTCGCCGCCCGCCGCACCTTCGAGGAGGTCGCCTACCTTCTGTGGCACGGCGACCTGCCCGACGAGGCGCAGCTGGGCGAGTTCCGGGCCCGCGAACGCGCCCTGCGTCCGCTCGACCGCACCACGTCCGAACTGCTCGCCAAGCTGCCCGAGACCTGCCACCCGATGGACGTGCTGCGCACCGCCGTGAGCTTCTTCGGAGCCGAGGACCCCACCGAGGAGGACGGGCGTCCGGCCCCCACCCTCACCAAGTCCCTGACGCTGCTGGCGAGACTTCCCACCGTCGTCGCCGCGGACCAGCGCCGGCGCCGCGGTCTGGCGCCGATCGCGCCGGACCCGGACCTCGGCTACGCGGAGAACTTCGTCCACATGTGCTTCGGCAGCGTCCCGGCGCCCGAGGTGGTCCGCTGCTTCGAGATCTCCCTGGTGCTCTACGCCGAGCACAGCTTCAACGCCTCCACGTTCACCGCCCGGGTTGTCACGTCCACCCTCTCCGATCTCTACAGTGCCGTCACCGCCGCGATCGGCGCGCTCAAGGGCCCGCTGCACGGCGGCGCCAACGAGGCGGTGATGCGCATGCTGGAGGAGGCTGGCGACCCGGCCCTCGCCGCACGCTGGCTCGATGGCGCGCTGGCGGAGAAGCGGAAGATCATGGGTTTCGGCCACCGCGTCTACAAGCACGGCGACTCCCGCGTCCCGATCATGCAGGCCGCGCTCGACGACCTGGTGGCCGGCTCCACCGACCCGGCCGCCCACCGCCTCGCCGACCTCCACACCGCCCTGCGCGAGGCGGTGCTGGAACGCAAGGGCATCCACCCCAACCTCGATTACCCGGCCGGCCTCGCCTACCACCTGATGGGCTTCGACACCCCCGCCTTCACGCCCATCTTCGTCATGAGCCGCATCACCGGCTGGACCGCCCACATCACCGAACAGCTCGCCCACAACGCCCTGATCCGCCCGCTCGCCTCCTACGACGGACCGGGACAGCGACCGGTACCGGCCTCCTGACACACCGCCACCGGTACGGGCACGGCATCCGGCGGTGCCGCCTCCGGGGCCACGTCGAGGAGGTCGAGCATCCTCCCTACGGCGTCGTCACACAGGCGGTAGCGCACCAACCGACCCTCCCGGGCCGCGGCCACCACGCCGGAATCGCGCAGCAGGCGGAGTGCCTGGGAGACCGCGGTGGCGCTCATACCGGCCGCGCGTGCGAGGTCGGAGACCGGGATCGGGCCGGCCCGGTGCATGGCGAGGAGCAGCGAGAGTCTGCCCGGATCGCCCAGCAACGCGAAGCGGGCCGCCGCGGCCGCCACCCGCTCGCGGTCCCCGATCCCCAGCACCGCGCGGTGCACGGCGAGTTCGTCGATCGCGGGTCGCGGTGCACCGTCGACTGCACGTGGGCACATGGCCCCGCTCACCACCCTTCATGCCTGCATCTGCCTAGTTCTGCAGATGTCCAGGACGAGGCTGCCCCACTGGAGGGGCTCATGACATACCGGACCGCCGAAATCGGCCCGCCGGGACGGTTCGTACCGGCGGGCCGACGGAGAGCGCTCGACTCAGGAGGACGTCGTGGACGGCCTGGTACCGGGCGGCACGGTGAGGACGCAGTCGCCGCACAGTGCGCCGGCGTGGTCCGGCGCGGCGCGGTAGATGAGGCAGCAGCTGCGGCGGCGGAAGCCGGTGCCGTCCGGGGCCAGTGTGCCGGCCCCATGCAGGGGCGGCTGTTCCAGCAGACGAGCGGCGAATTCTCGTGCCTGCCCGGCCAGTTCCGGGGTGGACCGGGCGATGGCCGCGGCGGCACCGTTGACCGCCGACGCGACGTTGCCCCACAGGATCCGCGGCGACACCGAGAACGCGGCGACCGCCTGGACCAGCTCACGGACCGGACCGTCGAGCACCTCTGCGGCCAGCCGGACGGCGAGCTCGGCCGGACCGGTCACGTGCTCCGGCTCGCGGCACGGCAGCGACAGCGGGAACAGGCCGCCGAGCGCGGGCTGCCAGCCCGTCTCCCGCAGACCGTACGCGAGCAGCGCCCCGTCGAGGACGGCGACGCCGAATGCCGGTGAGACGAAGCGGGCGACGAGGCCGAGATGGGTCACCGAGGCGGCCACCCGCTCCTCGACCGCGTCGGGCGACTGCCCGCCCGCCGCCGCGAGGTAACCGCGGACGGAGGTCACCCGCTCCCCCAACACGGCCGGTTGGTCCAGGAGTTCGACCATCGGACGCCAGGGCTGGACGAGCGGGCCGGCCGGGTGGGTGTCGAAGGCGAAGAACGGCGCGCTGGGCGGCGGGCGCCCGCGGGGGGGCGCCGCCCCGCCGCAACCCACCGCGACCGCACCGGCCCCACCCCCCGCCGCGCGCCCCGCGCCCGCCCCCCCGGGGCGCCCGCCGGGCCCCGCGGGGGGGGTGGCCCCGCCCAACCCCCCCCCCCGCCCCGCCCCCGCGGGGGCCGGCCCCCCCCCTCGGTGGGGTCTGCGTCATACCGCGCCGACCGGCTCGGGACCGGCCGTGGCCGGTGCCGTCGCGGCCGCGGTGCGGGCGTCGAGCAGGCGCTCGGCCATCGGTCCGAAGACCAGGCCGACCGTGGCCCACAGCAGGAGCTGTGCGGCCACCGAGTAGAAGCGGAAGCTGAACAGGGTGTCGGCCGGGAAGCCCGGGTAGACGATGGCGCCCTTGTCGTCGGTCAGCGGCAGCGGCGTCTCGGTCGCGTGGTGGCCGTACTGCTGAACGTTGTCGGCGAGTTCACCGAGGGAGGGGAGCACCGCCATGACGATGCCGATCGCCACGACGTAGGCGCCGGCGGCGAGCAGGGTCGCGTTCCAGTTGCCGAAGCGGGCCTGCAGGCGCTTGCCGAGCCAGACCGCCAGGACGAGGAAGAGGACGGAACAGGCGACCATGGCCAGGTAGAGGTTTCCGCGGTCACGGATGGTCTCGGCGTGGCCGATGGCCGGCGGGTTGGCCGGGTACTTGACGAACGGCACGAAGTACATGCCGAGGAAGCCGCCCAGCGCCACCAGCATCGCCAGGGTGCGCGGGCGCAGCTTGCCGGTCCGGCCCAGGCACACGCTGTACGCCACTGCGAACAGCGCGCCCATGGCCGTGCCGAACAGGATCATGCCGACGCCGATGCCGATGTTGGCCTGGATCGTGCGGCTGAAGATGTCCGGACCGCCCATGTCCATCGGCAGCCCGGCGGCCTTGTCCAGCAGGCCCTGCGCGTCGTCGCGTCCGCTCTCGTACTCGATCGCCGCGTTGATCTGCGGTTCGGCGAAGATCCGCGCGAAGACGAAGGCGAGCAGGCCGGCCACTGCGCCGGCGATGACGCCGCGCAGGATGAGTCTCTTTTCCATGTCGGGTTGTTCGCCGCTTCCGCTGGTCAGTGGCAGGGGAAGCCGAGGAAGTGCCGCGAGTCGTGGACGAACTCGTGGATGTGCATGTCCTTGCCGAGCACGGAATAGGCGCCCTGGTCGACGCCGATGAAGTAGTAGACGACCAGCGCGAGGATCGCGGTGACGGCCAGCCAGGCGACGGCCTTGGTCGCCGGCACGACGACCGGGACGGGCAGGGCTGAGGGTCCGGGCATACTGGTGCTCACGGTTGAGCCTCCTTCAGGGGATCGTGCGTCCCGCTATCGATGGGGCGGATCGTGATGGCACCGTGTCTGACTCGCGAGCCGCCCGAGGACGCCCCGCTCACAGTGGCGCGACCGTGCTGGAGTTCCACCAGCTTCCCTGCGCCATCACTAACGCTCGTAGAGTAGGGGCGCGCCAGGGGGCCGTCAATCGTCCCGGGCCCCGCCGCAGGTCGAGCGTGCGGAAGATCACGTTCCATCGGCCTGGCACGGGCCGGACAATTCGCGAACGTCGCAAAACCGCAGGTGGCAGCCACAGGCGGTGGTCCGCAGGCGACCGGTCCTTGCGGCATCCGGCAGAATCACGGCGTGCCGCAGATCATCGGCATCGGTGCAGGCGACCCGGACCACGCCACCCTCCAGGCGGTCAAGACCTTCGCCTGGACCGACGTCTTCTCCTCCTCGACAAGAACGAGCATCGCCAGGACCTCATGCGGCTGCGCCGACGGACGGCCGAGGGCGAAAGACCGGTGGCGGGCGCCCCTCGGTAAAGGAGAGCCTCCCCCGATGCGTCAATACGCACCGGTGTCACCGAGTTGTCGACCGAACAAGCTCCGCGCCCGTGACCCTCGAAGGGGATGCAGCATTGATCCGGTCGTGACGTACGCATCGTTTGACGCCGCGACAGCCGGTGAACTCACCGCGATGTGTGACCTTGCCCCGGTCTCCGAGTGCGGAGAGGAGCGCACGTGGCGCTGACCCGTGACGAGCGCGAGCGGTTCCTGGCGGAGCCGCCCGGCTCGGACCGTAGCCACGGTCTTGGTGCAGGCTGAGCTGAGACCCGGCGGCCCCGACGCCGGATCAGATGAACCGCCACAGGTGGTCGCTGGTGCCGGAGTCGTCCCAGAGCACGGCCTGCGCTCCCAAGGCGGTGGAGGCACCGGAGACACCGAGGACGCGGCCGCTGTTGGCGCACTGGATCCTGAAGGTGTCCCCACCTCCGTGGCGCAGGCGCCACCGGTGGTCGGTGGCGCCGTTGTCGGCCCACTGGACGATCCTCGCGCCGTTGGCGGTGCCGCCGTTCTCCACGGCGAGGACTTTGCCGCTGTTGGAGTTGCGCAGGCGCAGGTGGCCGCCGGTGTCGAGGGCGGCCGTCCAGAGGTGGTCGGCGGTGCCGTTGTCGTCCCACTGGATGACGAGGCCGCCGTCGGCGGTGGACATGTCCTTCACTCCGAGGACCCGCCCGCTGGCGACGTTCTGGATCCGCCTGGCACCGACGGGGGCGAACTGCCACTGGCCGGCGGCGGCACCGCTGCCGGACAGCTGTACGGCTGCGGTGCCCTGGACGGTGGAGCCGCCGGCGATGCCGAGCAGCTTGCCGGTGTGGACGTTCTGGAGCTCGTGGTAGCCGTTGCCGGCGTCGACGACGGTCCACCGGTGGTCGGCGGTGCCCGTGTCGGCCCACTGGAGGATCGGGGCGTTGTCGGCGGTGGACATGTCCTTCACGCCGAGGACCTTGCCGCTGTTGACGTTGCGCAGCCGCAGTGCGGTGCCGTCGACGACGAGGGCCCAGTTGTGGTCGGCGGTGCCGGTGTCGGGCCACTGCAGGGCGAGGCCGCCGTCGGCGCTGGACATGTTCTGGATGCCGAGGACGAGTCCGCTGGCCGCGTTGACCAGACGGAAGCCCGCGCCGTCGGTCCGCCAGTAGACGGTGTAGTTGAAGCCCTGGGCGTCGTGGAACGGGCCGAGGCCGACCGTCGCTCCGTCGGCGGTGGCCGTGAAGGCGAGGGCGGTGCTGCTGGTCCGGGTGATCGTGGTGGCGTCCAGGGCCGGGAGGGCGGACAGCGCGGTGCTGCCGTAGTTGCCGGCCAGGACGGCGGGGCCGTAGGTGATCGCCGCGACACCGGGGCTGTCGTTGGCGGCCTGGAGGGCCACCCGCATGGGGAGCTTCACGGTGACGGTGTCGCCGGAGACCCAGTTCCGGGTGAGGGTGGCGTACGTGCCCGGGGTGGCCGCGACGCTCTGCGCGACGCCGTTGACGCTGACACTGGCACCCGAGGTCCACCCGGGGATGCGGACGCGCATGGACCACGTCCCGCCGACACTGCCGGTGACCTTGAGCGTCGTGGTGTCCTCGGCCGGGAACGCGGTGGTCTGGGTGACCGTGATGCCCCGCTCGGTCCAGTCCAGGACGGACGGGAGGAACAGGTTCACCGTGAGGGTGGTGCCCTCGTGGAAGTAGATGGAGTCCATCAGCTTGGTGTTGGACTCGACACCCGTTCCCTGGCAGCACCAGAACGTGCCGTAGTCGGTGCTCCAGGTGCCGCCGCCCCAGGCCGGGCCCTTGCCCCGGCGGCCGCCCGGGTCGAGGGAGCTGAAGTACGTGATGTGGCCGTGCGGGTCGGCCGGGTTCTGGGCGCCGATGACGTGGTTGAGCAGCGCCTTCTCGTAGAAGTCGAAGTACGAGGCCCGGTCCGGGCTCAGCTGCCACAGCTCCCGGGTCAGCTTGAGCATGTTGTAGGAGTTGCAGAGCTCGCAGGTGTCGTCGGTGAGGTAGCCGGAGATCGCGTTCGCGGCCCGGAAGTGCTCCGCCTGGCTGTTGCCGCCGATGGCGTAGGTGTGCGCGCCGGTGGTGATCGCCCAGGCGTTGGCGGCGATGTCGCGGTAGCGGGTCGTCCCGGTGGCCTTGTACTCGCGGACGGCTCCGATCCACTTGGGCACCTGCGTGTTGGCGTGCAAGCCGTCGAGCTGGTCCAGGTTCGCGGCGAGCGGGTCGAAGACCGCGGCGTGGTCGAACCGCTGAGCGGTGGTCAGCCAGCGTGCGTCACCGGTCTGTTGGTAGAGACCGGCCAACACGTCGTTCATGCCGCCGAACTCGGTGCCCAGCATCGACTGCATCGTGCCGTAGCCGAGCGCGGCGGTGCGGCGGTCGACCCAGCCTGCGATCGCGAGGAGCACGTCGCGGGCCTGGGTGTTGCCCAGGAGGCGCCACACGTCGAGCAGACCGGCCATGGTCTTGTGGACGCAGTAGTACGGGACGTTGCCGTTGCCCAGCCTGCCCGCTTCGAGGCTGGCGAAGTCGGACTCGGGGAAGCCCGACAGGTAGCCGGCGGAGAAGCCCGCCGCAGCGTTGTTGGCCTGGCACTTGGCGAGTTCGGCCACCATCCGGTTGGCCTTGTCGCGGCAGATGGTGTCCCCGAGCGCGGCGGCGGCCTGGGCCCACGCCGAGAGGAAGTGGCCCTGCACGTGGGTGCGGAACGGGAACCCCGGGTCGTCCCAACCCCCGTTCGTGGCGGCGGCGTTGGTGGAGAGCCGGTGGTTGGCACGGAAGTTGTACAACAGGCGGTCGACGTCGACGAAGCGGAGGTAGGCCAGGGTGCGGTTCTGGTTGTCGAGCCACCGGCTGCTGGTGAGCCGGACCTGACCCAGCTCGAACGGGACTGTCGACACTCCGACGTCGGACCTGACCGGTCCCGTCTGCGCCGCGGCGGAGACGGGGCCGAGGGCGGGGCCGGCGGCGGCCACGGCCGCGACGCCGGTCGCCTTGAACATGGCACGGCGACTGAAGGGGCGAGCCGGCATGGCGAACTCCACGGTGTGTAAGAGAAGAGAACGGGGAGTGCAGCGGCCAAGGAATCCGCACACAAGGGCTGTTCGGCTCCAACCGGCTACCGCAGGCGCGGCGCCCGCCCGCCTGTTACAAGAGTGTTAACGCTCACAAATAGCGTGTCAATACTTTCGACGGGCAGTACCGGCAACGTCGCTGCGGCCCAACTGTCCTGCATCCCCGCCGTCCGAGCTTTCCCGCCCCCACCAACCTCGGGAATCTCTTCACCCGTCACGTCGACACCTGCCCCGGCACCTTCCGCCGCATCCGCCAAGGCCAGTAGCAGTTCCGTGAAGGCTAATTGGCGCGCGCGGCCGATGCTGTCGAAAGCGATTCGACAGTCCTTCGAGGGCGATTCGACAGTCAGCAGGTGAAAGAAGTGTGTTCCCCTGCACAGAGCCTTGCTGTGCTGAGTCCCCGTCATTATTACTGTCCACAGACGCAAGCGCTTCGACCCTTCGCACCTGCATCCGGCGAGCCCGGTGCTTGCGAGCAAGGGGACCGAGCACCGTTCCCGTAGTTCTTGAGCGCGCCACCTCGGACGGGGCTGAGCCGCGCCCGTCCCGAGCCCGGACCCGCCGGCGAGCGACACCTCGCCGCGCCGGACCCCGCCACCAGACCAGGGAGTCCGGAACAACCCATCGCCGTCCTTGGAGGGACACATGAGATGGCACACCCGTAAATCCATCAGCAGCAAGTCGGCCGGGTCCGGTCGGCTGGTCCTTGTCGTCGCCGTGATCGCCGGGTTCCTGAGCTTCGCGTCTCCGGCTCAGGCCCAGGTGTACTCCACCTGCGACAAGGGGGGTCAGTACACCCAGGGCAGCTGGACGATCTACAACAACATCTGGGGCCAGAACGCCGGTTGGCAGTGCCAGACGGTCAACAGCATCAAGTCCTGGTACGTCGACGCCGACCACTCCGGCGGCGGGATCAAGTCCTACCCGAACACCTCGGTCCGGCCCCGGACGCCGCTGTCGCAGTTGAACTCGGCGGGCTTCTGGTTCAACACGTCGTCGGCCCCCGTCTCCGGCAGTGACTGGTGGAACTGGACGAGCGACTTCTGGTCGACCGGCAACCAGGACGAGATCATGGTCTTCACCAGCTGGTCCGGGACGGCAGGCGGCTGGGGACGGCAGATCGCGTCCAACGTGACCATCGGCGGCATCCAGTACGCGTCGGTCTGGCAGGCCGATCCCGGCTGGAACGTCCTGCAGCTCATCCCTGCCCAGCAGAGCAACACCGGCACCATCGACGCCTCGGCGGTCTGGCGATGGGCCGCGTCGCAGAACCTCCTGCGCAACACCGACTTCGACACGATGCAGTTCGGCATCGAGATCACCTCGACCAGCGGCGCGCAGAAGCGGTACTCGCTGAACGCCTACAGCGCCTGGTGGAACAACACCTCCGGCGGCGGATCGACCATCTAGCCGCACGTCGACGACGGGCGGCCACATGCGCCGCACGTCCGCGTGGCAGAGGCTGAGGGCCTTGGCCACGTGGGCGCCAGATCATGAGCAAAGCCCCAGGCCAGAGGCCTGGGGCTGGCCTTTTGCGTGCCCGGTTTCCACTGCGGGTGGCCGATCGGCGGGTCCGGCTCCCCCGCGCACGCCGGAACGGGACCGGCCGGACCGTCACGCACGGTGACGGCGATTCCATCGGCGCGGCATTCATCACGATCAGGTTTCAGCCACCGGCTCAAGGCTTGCCCTGCGGGCATGTAATCGATTCCAATCGTGGGAACGCGTTGATGTAATCGATTCCACGAGGAGGTGGGACGGCCGTGACGAGCATCAAGGACGTCGCCGCCGAGGCAGGCGTGTCCGTCGCCACTGTCTCGCGTGTCCTGAATGAGCACCCTTCGGTGAGCGAGGACGCGAGGGCGCGGGTGCTGGCCGCCGTTGCGTCGCTCGGGTACCGGCCCAACGCCGTGGCGCGGTCGCTGCGCACCGATCAGACCCGCACCCTGGGCCTCGTGATCAGCGACGTGCTGAATCCGTACTTCACCGAGCTCGCACGATCCGTCGAGGAAGAGGCGCGGGCGCTGGGGTACAGCGTGATCATCGGGAACGCCGACGAGCGGCCGGAACTGCAGGACCACCACGTACGGACGCTTCTGGACCGCCGCATCGACGGGCTGCTGGTCTCGCCCACCGACGGCGGGTCGCCGCTCATGCTGGACGCCGCCCGGGCCGGGACACCGATGGTGTTCGTGGACCGGTGGATCCCCGGCGTCGACGTGCCGGTGGTGCGGGCGGACGGGCGGGGTGCCGTACGGGATCTCGTCGCGCACCTGCACCGGCTGGGGCACCGGCGGCTGGCGATCATCGCCGGGCCGGCGGCGACCACGACCGGGCGGGAGCGTGTGGAGGCGTTCCGCGAGGCGATGGAGGAGTGCGGCCTCGACCTGCCGGACCGGTACATCGGCCACGGTGACTTCCAGGCCGACAGCGGCCGGCGGGCGACCGAGCGGTTCCTCGACCTCGCCGAGCCCCCGCAGGTCGTGTTCGCGGCGGACAACCTGATGGCGCTGGGCGCCCTGGACGCCGTACGCGCCCGTGGTCTGCGGGTGCCGGACGACATCGCGCTCGCCGCGTTCGACGACATCCGCTGGTTCGTGCACACGGACCCGCCGATCACCGCGATCGCCCAGCCCACGGGCGAGCTTGGCCGGGCCGCCGTGCGCGCGCTCGTGGACCGCATCGAGGGGCGGGAGCCACGATCCGTGACGCTCCCCGCCCGTCTCGTCGTTCGCCGCTCGTGCGGCGAGAACCCCGCAACGAACGAGCACCCCGCAACAAACAAAAACGCAACGAACGAGAGCCCCGCAACGAACAGGAGCCAGTCGTGAGCAACGCGGACGAGTTGCTGCGCATCGAGGGCATCCGGAAGACCTTCCCCGGGGTGGTCGCACTGGACCGCGTCGACTTCGACCTGCGGCGGGGCGAGGTCCATGTGCTGCTCGGTGAGAACGGCGCGGGAAAGAGCACCCTGATCAAGATGCTCTCCGGTGCCCACGCGCCCAACGAGGGCCGCATCCTGGTCGGTGGTGAGGAGGTCCGCATCCATGGTGCGCAGGACTCCGAGCGACTCGGGATCGCGACCATCTACCAGGAGTTCAACCTCGTCCCCGATCTGACGGTCGCCGAGAACATCTTCCTGGGGCGCCAGCCGCGCCGGTTCGGGATGATCGACCGGAAGAAGATGGAGGCGGACGCCTCGGAGCTTCTGGAGCGCGTCGGCGTCAGCGTGTCGCCCCGCGCGCGGGTGCGCGAACTCGGCATCGCGCGCCTGCAGATGGTCGAGATCGCGAAGGCGCTGAGCCTGGACGCGCGGGTTCTGATCATGGACGAGCCGACGGCCGTGCTGACCTCCGAGGAGGTCGAGAAGCTGTTCGTGATCGTGCGCACGCTGCGCGAGGACGGCGTCGGGATCGTCTTCATCACGCACCACCTGGAGGAGATCGCCGCCCTCGGGGACCGGGTCACGGTCATCCGGGACGGCAAGTCGGTCGGACAGGTGCCCGCCTCCACGCCGGCGGAGGAGCTCGTCCGGCTGATGGTGGGCCGGTCCATCGAGCAGCAGTACCCGCGCGAGCGGGCCGTGCCGGGCACCGCGCTGCTGTCCGTGGAGGGACTGTCCCGGGACGGTGTCTTCCACGACGTCAGCTTCGAGGTGCGGGCCGGCGAGGTCGTCGGCGTCGCGGGGCTGGTCGGGGCGGGTCGTACCGAGGTGGTCCGGGCCGTCTTCGGGGCCGACCCGTACGACCGCGGTACGGTCCGCGTCTGCGGGGCTTCCCTGAAGCGGCACGACATCGGCGCCGCCATGACCGCGGGGATCGGGCTGGTGCCCGAGGACCGCAAGGGTCAGGGGCTCGTGCTCGACCAGTCGGTCGAGGAGAACCTCGGACTCGTCACCCTCAAGTCCGCGACCAGAGCCGGAATCGTCGACCTCAAGGGTCAGCACGACTCCGCCGCGCGGATCGCCGGGCAACTCGGCGTCCGGATGGCGGGGCTCGGTCAGCAGGTGCGCACGCTGTCCGGCGGCAACCAGCAGAAGGTCGTCATCGGCAAGTGGCTCCTGGCCGACACCAAGGTGCTGATCCTCGACGAGCCCACGCGCGGCATCGACGTCGGCGCCAAGGTCGAGATCTACCAGCTCGTCAACGAACTGACGGCGGCCGGGGCTGCCGTGCTCATGATCTCCAGCGATCTGCCCGAGGTGCTCGGGATGAGCGACCGGGTGCTGGTGATGGCCCAGGGCCGGATCGCGGGCGAGTTGTCCGCCGACGAGGCCACGCAGGACGCGGTCATGTCGCTGGCCGTGAGCAACCCCACTACCGAACTGGAGGCCTCCCGTGGCCGCTGAAACGCTCACGAGCGGTACGGGCGCCGGTGGCGCCGCGGCGTTGCGCCGTCTGCTGCTCGACAACGGCGCGCTGACCGCGCTGATCGTCCTCGTCATCGCCATGTCGGCGCTGTCGGGCGACTTCCTCACCACCGACAACCTGCTCAACGTCGGCGTCCAGGCGGCCGTGACCGCCGTCCTCGCCTTCGGCGTCACCTTCGTGATCGTCTCGGCGGGCATCGACCTGTCGGTCGGTTCGGTGGCCGCGCTGTCGGCGACCGTGCTGGCGTGGAGCGCCACGGCGCACGGAGTGCCGGTGGTCGTCGCGGTGCTGCTGGCGCTGGCGACGGGTGTGGCCGCCGGTCTGGTGAACGGCTTCCTGATCTCGTACGGCAAGCTGCCGCCGTTCATCGCGACGCTCGCGATGCTGTCGGTGGGGCGTGGTCTGGCGCTGGTGATCTCGGACGGATCGCCGATCGCGTTCCCGGGCTCGGTCTCCCACCTGGGTGACACGCTCGGCGGGTGGCTGCCGGTGCCGGTGCTCGTCATGGTGGTCATGGGGCTCATCGCGGCGTTCGTCCTCGGCCGTACGTACATCGGCCGCTCGATGTACGCCATCGGCGGCAACGAGGAAGCCGCCCGGCTCTCGGGTCTGCGCGTGCCCAGGCAGAAGCTCGCGATCTACGCGCTGTCCGGTGTGTTCGCCGCGGTCGCCGGTGTCGTCCTGGCCTCCCGGCTCTCCTCCGCGCAGCCGCAGGCCGCCACCGGGTACGAGCTGGACGCCATCGCCTCCGTCGTCATCGGCGGCGCCTCCCTCGCCGGGGGCACGGGCAAGGCCTCGGGAACGCTGATCGGCGCGCTCATCCTCGCGGTGCTGCGCAACGGGCTGAACCTGCTGAACGTCTCCGCGTTCTGGCAGCAGGTCGTCATCGGCGTCGTCATCGCCCTGGCGGTGCTGCTCGACACGGTGCGACGCAAGGCCGGGGCCGCTCCCACGGCGATCGGGGCGCCCGGCGGCGGAAGGGGCAAGCAGGTCGCCACCTACGGGCTCGCGGCCGTCGTGGCGGTGGCGATCGTGGGTGCGACCTCGTTCCTGCACAACGATCCGAAGTCCGGCACTCGGAAGATCGGCCTCTCGCTCTCCACGCTCAACAACCCGTTCTTCGTGCAGATCCGGTCGGGTGCGCAGGCCGAGGCGAAGCGGCTGGGGGTGGACCTGACGGTCACCGACGCGCAGAACGACGCCTCGCAGCAGGCCAACCAGCTGCAGAACTTCACCAGTTCGGGGCTCGGGGCGATCGTCGTCAACCCGGTGGACTCCGACGCCGCGAGCAACCCGGTGGCGGCCGCTGGCAAAGCGAGGATCCCGGTCATCGCCGTCGACCGCGGCGTCAACAACGCCGACGTGAACGCGCTGGTCGCCTCCGACAACGTCGCCGGTGGTGAGCAGGCGGCGAAGAGCATCGCCGAGAAGCTCGGTGGCAGCGGGAAGATCGTGATCCTCCAGGGGCTGGCCGGTACCTCCGCCGCGCGCGAGCGGGCCGAGGGCTTCGCCAAGGGACTCGCGGCGTACCCGGGGATCGAGGTCGTCGCGCAGCAGCCGGCCGACTTCGACCGGACCAAGGGACTCGACGTCATGTCGAACCTGCTCCAGGCGCACCCGGACGTCCAGGGTGTCATCGCCGCGAACGACGAGATGGCGCTCGGCGCGGTGAAGGCGCTCGGGTCCAAGGCCGGCGAGTCCGTGCAGGTCGTCGGCTTCGACGGAACTCCCGACGGACTGAAGGCGGTGGAGCAGGGGACGCTCTACGCGTCCGTGGCCCAGCAGCCGTCGCAGCTCGGGAAGATCGCCGTGGACAACGCGGTCAAGGCGATCAAGGGTGAGAAGGTCGAGGAGACCATCAAGGTGCCGGTGAAGGTGGTCACGAAGGAGACCGTGGCCGGGTTCACCGGCTGAGACGGGGAAGGGGTGGCCGGAGTGCCCGCGGAAGCGGGGCTCCGGCTGCCCTGTTTCGGATTTCTGATTGGGGAGTTTCATGTACGACTACGACGTGTTGGTCGTCGGGTCGGCCAACGTCGACCTCGTGATCGGTGTCGAGCGCAGGCCCGGGGCCGGAGAGACGGTGCTCGGGTCGGACCTCGCCGTCCATCCCGGCGGCAAGGGGGCCAACCAGGCGGTCGCCGCCGCGCGGCTCGGGGCGCGCACGGCGCTGCTCGCGCGCGTCGGGGATGACGCGAACGGGCGGCTGCTGCTGGAGTCGCAGCGGAACGCGGGGGTCGACACCGAGGGCGTCCTGGTGGGCGGAGCCCCGACCGGCGTCGCGCTGATCACCGTCGACCCGTCGGGCGACAACAGCATCGTGGTGTCGCCTGGTGCGAACGGGCGGCTCACGCCGGAGGACGTCCGGGCCGCCGCGCCCCTGTTCCACGCCTCGCGGGTGGTCTCGGCGCAGTTGGAGATCTCGTTGGAGTCGGTCGTGGAGGTCGTGCGGCAACTGCCGTCCGGCACCAGGTTCGTGCTGAACCCCTCTCCGCCGCGGGCGCTGCCGGCCGAAGTCCTGGCGGCCTGCGACCCGCTGATCGTCAACGAGCACGAGGCCCGGGTGATCCTGGGCGGCGGGGCCACTGGCCAGGATCCCGCCGCATGGGTACGGGAGTTGCTCGCGAGCGGGCCCAAATCGGTTGTAGTGACGCTTGGTTCGGACGGTGCGTTGGTCGCGTCCTCCGACGAGAAGGTCGTACGGGTGGCGTCGGTGAAGGTCGACGCCGTCGACACGACGGGCGCCGGTGATTCCTTCACGGCCGCGCTGGCCTGGAAGTTGGGTGCGGGGGCCTCGCTCGCGGAGGCAGCCGCGTACGCCGCCCGGGTGGGCGCCGTCGCCGTGACCCGGCGGGGGGCCCAGGAGTCGTTCCCCACCGCCGCGGAGGTCGAGGCGCTGTGAAGAAGGGCGGGATTCTGAATCGCCATCTCGCCGGAGCCATCGCCGAGTTGGGGCACGGTGACCGGGTGCTCGTGTGTGACGCGGGGATGCCGATTCCGGACGGGCCCCGGGTGGTCGACCTCGCCTTCCGGGCGGGGATCCCGTCGTTCGAGGACGTACTGGCCGGGCTCCTCGACGAGTTGGTGATCGAGGGGGCGCACGCGGCGCAGGAGGTCCGGGAGGCGAACCCCGCCGCGGACGGGTTGCTGACCGGCTCCTTCGCCGGGCTGGAGTACGTGCCGCACGACAAGCTGAAGGAGCTGAGTGCGGGGGCGCGCCTGGTGGTGCGGACCGGGGAAGCCCGGCCGTACGCGAACGTGCTGCTGCGGTGCGGAGTGTTCTTCTGACCGACGCCGGGGCGCGGCTCGTCACCCAGGCCGTCCAGTCTGCGCTGCCGTAGCAGGCGACGGTACGGGCCCGGGTACGTCGCAGGTGTAGGCGGCCGGGTCGAAGCGGCTCAGCTGTCGGATGAGCCGCCCGGTGGACCAGGGCCAGGCGAAGGTGTTTCGCCCGCTCGAGCTGAAGTAGTAGCTGGTGCAGCCACCGGAGTTGTACACGGTGGTCCGTAACGCCTCCTGCACCGCCGCATTGTGTGCGGCCTGCGCGGCGGCCCGGACCTCCAGGACCCGCCGGCCGTCGCGGTCGAGGTGGGCCAGGGCGTCGGTGAGGTAGGTCAGTTGGGCTTCCAGGACGGTGATCGCGGAGGTGGAGCCCCCGAGCAGGTTGGGGCCCAGCAGCAGGAAGAGGTTGGGAAAGCCGCTGACGGTGGTCCCCAGGTACGCCTGCGGTTCGCCGTCCCAGGCGTCGTGCAGCGTCCGGCCGCCGCTGCCGTACAGGCTCCGGGCGAGCGGCGGCTCACCCATGCGGAAGCCGGTGGCCGTGACGAGGACGTCCGACCGGGCGGTCGTGCCGTCGGCACCGACGACCTCGTTGCCGCGCACGGCGGCCACGGCGGTGGGGTGCAGGTGGACGTGTGGCTGGGCGAGGGCCCGGTAGAAGGTGCTGGAGGTCAGCAGACGCTTGCAGCCCAGTCGGTAGGTGGGCGTGAGCGCCTCGCGCAGCAACCGGTCACGGACCGCGAGCCGCAGGTGTGCACGCGCGCCCGTCTCCAGCAGGCGGGCGAGGCGCGGGTGGCGGAAGGCGTAGCCGAAGCCCTCCTGCAGCACGTACTGCCCGGCGCGCAGTGCGTTGCGGGAACGAGGCAGGTGGTCCAGCAGCCGGTTGGCCGCGGCGGGCACCGGTAGGTCGGGCTTGGGAAGCACCCACTGGGCGGTTCGCTGGAAGAGGTGCACGGCGGCCGCTCGGGAGGCGATGGCCGGGACGAGCTGCACGGCGGAGGCGCCGGTGCCCACCACGCTCACCCGACGCCCCGTCAGGTCGATGCTCTGGTCCCACTGGGCGGTATGGAGCACCGGCCCGCCGAACTCCTCGACCCCGGGGACGTCGAGGTGGCGCGGGATGTGCCACGGTCCGGTGGCCAGGACCAGCACCTCGGCACTATACGGCCCCTTGCTGGTCTCCAGCAGCCAGCGCCCGGCCACCGGATCCCACCGGGCTCCGCACACCTGGACGCCGAAGTGCAGCACCTCGCCGAGCCCGTGCCGCTCGGCTGTCACCCGCAGATAGGCGTGGATCTCCTGCTGCCCGGCGAACAGCCGGCTCCAGGCGGTGTTCGGAGTGAACGAGTAGCTGTAGAGCGTCGATGGCACATCGCAGGCGCAGCCCGGGTAGGTGTTCTCCCGCCAGGTGCCCCCGAGTTGCGCCGCCTTCTCCAGCACGAGGAGATCGCGCACCCCCGCCTGGCGCAGCCGGATGGCGGCGCCGATGCCCGAGAACCCCGCGCCGACCACGAGGACGCGCACATCTCTCCTGGGCCGGGTGTCCTGAGTCGGGATGGCGGCGCTGGGCCGCAGGCCGGTCACGTTCATGGGTGCCTTCTGACTTCCGCAGCAACAGGACGAACCGGCGTGGAAAACACCGGAGTTGTTCCTGGAGAACGGAAGAGGAGGCCGGGAGGTCACTCCTTGGTGGATGATCCGTGGTCGGCGCCTCTCAGCGCTCGAGCAGTCCCTCACGATCTGCGTGATCCGTGTGCTGGATCTCCCTGTAGATCGTCGCGACGCCGCCCGCGCCGCCCGCGCCGCAACCGCCAAGAACGGCACGGACGGCGGACGTGGCGGGCCCACCGCCAGGAAGGTCACCCCGAAACACGGAAAGCCGCGCCGCCGCTCCTGAGCCGCACTCCCCGTCAGCCGCCCGCGGCCTTCTCCGGCACGGCCGTGGCCGCGTCGGGTCCGGACGGGGTCGCCGACGGGAGCCTGGCGCTGCCCAGCACGGCCGGGCCGACGAAGGACGGACTCGCGGGGAAGACCCGGCGCTCGACGTGGTCGACGACGAATCCGGCCGCCCGGATCGAGTCGAGCGTCGGACGGTTGCACTCGCAGCAGACCACCAGCCGGTTCAGCCAGTTCATCCGGTCCTGGTGGCGGGCCACCTTCGGGTCCTCCGAGCGCATGTGCTCCAGGAAGAGCAGCCGCCCGCCGGGGCGCAGCACCCGGCCGAGCTGGCGCAGTGCCCGCTGCTGGTCGCTCACCCCGCAGAGCACCAGCGTCGACACGACGACGTCGAAGCTGTCGTCCTCGAACGGAAGGTCCTCGGCCGGCGCCCGCAGGACCGTGGTGCGCGGAGCCCGCTCCGCGACGTGCCGCTCCAGCCGGCGGACCATCGCCGGCTCGGGCTCGGTGACTGTGAGCGACTCGACTCCCTCGCCGTAGAGGGCGAGGTTGGCCCCGGTGCCGCCGCCGATCTCGAGCACCCGGCCGTCGGCCTCGGCGATCAACCGGCGACGCAGGTCGCTCAGGCCCTGCCGCTCGGCCTTGGCCATCATCCGGTCGTAGGTCACCGCGAACAGTGTGCTTCTGACGCCCATGACTGCCTCGATTCACGGTCCGACGTTCTGCCTCGACGCTAGGCCCGTGCCGTGCCCGGCACATGGGGCGGATGCCTCATCTTCGGCATCTTCGGCGCCGTCGTCCCGTGTCGTCGTTCCCGGAGCCGGCCCCGCTCTCAGAGGGTGTTCGATAGGGGAATCCCCCCAACTGTCCGGCTTTCGCGGGCTCGGCACGGACGCTGTTCCAGGATCCTGTAGCGGCCGGGCCCGTGT
>NZ_JBHWGD010000059.1:21839-54407 GCF_042733235.1 Kitasatospora sp. NPDC059722 | reverse complement strand
CCGGGTTACCAGCGGCAGGGGCTGGGCCGGGTGCTCGTGCAGACGGTGGCCAAGGACCTGGTGGGGCGCGGCGTGCGCGCGATCGAGGCCTTCGGACGGGCACCGGTGATGGACTTCACCGGCTCGCCGCCCTTGTACACGATCAGGGTCGGGATCGAGATGACGTTGTACTGGGCGGCCGTCACCTGGTTGGCATCCACGTCGAGCTTGGCGATGGTCAGCTTGTCGCCGTGCTCGGCCGCGATCTCCTCCAGGATCGGGGCGACCTGGCGGCACGGGCCGCACCAGGTGGCCCAGAAGTCGACCAGGACGGGCTTGTCGCTGTCCAGGACGTCGGCCTGGAACGTCGCGTCGGTGACGGTGGTGGTGGCGCCGGCCACGGGGACTCCTCGGGTTCGGACGGTGAGGGCTGCTGCCAGGAGAACAACGGGCGGACCCGTTCTGTTTCTGCCTGGCCGGAGCGGGGGTGTTCCACGTGGAACACCGGGTGGCACCCCCGCGGGGGGATCGGTCGGTGCGGCGGGACTCAGACCGCAACGGCGGCGGCCTTGGCCTCCAGGTCGTCCAGCGCGGCGAGGTAGCGCTCGGCGTCCAGGGCGGCCGAGCAGCCGGTGCCGGCCGCGGTGATGGCCTGGCGGTAGGTGTGGTCGACGACGTCGCCGGCGCCGAACACGCCCGGGATGTTGGTCCGGGTGGAGGGGGCCTCGACCTTGAGGTAGCCCTCGGCGTCGAGGTCCAGCTGGCCCTTGAACAGGTCGGTGCGCGGGTCGTGGCCGATCGCGATGAACAGACCGGTGACGTCCAGCTCGCGGGTCTCGCCGGTGGTGGTGTCGCGCAGGGTCACGCCGCTCAGCTTCGGGTCGCCGTGGATGGCCTCGACCGCGCTGTCCCACTCGAAGCGGATCTTCTCGTCGGCGAAGGCGCGCTCCTGCATCGCCTTGGAGGCGCGCAGGGTGTCCCGCCGGTGGATGATCGTGACGCTGCGGGCGAAGCGGGACAGGAAGGTGGCCTCCTCCAGGGCGGTGTCACCGCCGCCGACGACCGCGATGTCCTGGTCGCGGAAGAAGAAGCCGTCGCAGGTCGCGCACCAGGAGACGCCGCGGCCGGAGAGCTTGTCCTCGTTCGGCAGGTCCAGCTTGCGGTGCTGGGAGCCGGTGGTGACGATCACGGCGCGGGCCCGGTGCACGTTGCCCTCGGAGTCGGTGACGGTCTTGATGTCACCGGTGAGGTCGACCGCGACGATGTCGTCCGGGACCAGCTCGGCGCCGAAGCGCTCGGCCTGGGCGCGCATGTTGTCCATCAGCTCCGGGCCCATGATGCCGTCCCGGAAGCCCGGGAAGTTCTCGACCTCGGTGGTGTTCATCAGCGCACCACCGGCGGTGACGGCACCCTCGAAGACCAGCGGCTTCAGGGAGGCACGGGCCGTGTAGAGCGCGGCGGTGTAGCCGGCCGGGCCGGAACCGATGATGATCACGTTACGGACGTCGCTCACTGCATCTCCTGGTTAGCATCGCGACCCGCGTTTGCTGCGGGGAGGGCGGTCCTGCTCCGCCGCCCGGGACAACGACTGACCAGTGTCTCGCATTCCCAGGCGGATCAGTACCAGGTGCCCGCACTCCGGAAGCGGCGTGGCGGCCCGGGCGTCGATCGCACGGGAACCGGACGGGTTCCGGGAGGGTTCCGGAGGAGTTCCGGAAGCACCACCGGGGCCGGGCCGGTCAATGGGCGGGGACCTCGCGGTGCAGCACGACCGTGCAGGCGGGGGACTGCAGGTAGACGTCGACCTCGCCGGGCTTGCCGGGCACGGCGTAGACCAGGACCTCCACCGGGGACCCGGCGTACGTGCCGTGGTCGGTGGCCAGCGGCGTGCCCGTGGCCGCGTCCGGGGCCTGGCAGCTCCGGCCGGCTCCGGGCGCCGGCTCCGAGGTGAGCGGCTGCCGCCCTTCGGCCGGTGCCGCGGCGGAGGGCTTGGCGACGCCGTTCGGGGGCGAGCCCACGACGGTGCCCGAGCCGGCCAGGAGCTTCTGGACCTGGGCGGCGAGCTGGTCGTCGCGGTACTCGGTGCCCCCGCCCAGGGCGTGTCCGCCCTTGGAGCTGTGCCCGGCGTCGGCGGTGGCCGGCGCGGCGGCCGAGGAGGCCGACTTCTGGGAGCCGGAGTCCGCCGGGTACAGCAGTGCGCCGCCGAGGCCGATCGCGGCGAGCGCGGCGGCGGCACCGAGCAGGAGACCGGCACGCCGCCGCCGGGAGCGGGGACGGCCGGGACCGGTGGCGCCGACGGCCCGCGCGGGTGGCGCTGCGGGCGCCGTGGCGGGACGGGACGGCGGGGTCGGGGCGGCGGGTCCGCGCGTGCTCCCGGGGGCCTCGTACGGCCCGTCGGAGGCGTCGCGCCGGGCGGCCTCGTCGGCGAGGGCGGCGTCCAGCCGGGCCGCGACGTCGGCCGGCATCGGCGGGGCCTCGACCCCGCCCAGCAGCGCCCGGACCTCGCCGAGCGCATCAACGGTCTCGCGGCACTCGGCGCAGCCGGCCAGGTGCCGGTGCAGGGCCTCGACGGCGGCGGCGTCCTCGATCAGCTCCTCGGCGAGGTCGGCGAGCTCGTCGACGGAGGGGTGGGACCCGGAGGAGTCGGTGGGGTCGGACGGGTCGGCGGAGGAGAAGGGGACCGTCATCGCGTGCTCGCGTCTCCTTCCAGAATCGTCCGGCCGTTGTCGGGGCCTGTTCCTGTGACGGTGCGGGCGCCACTTGGGTTCCCCGGCGCCTTCTTCGGCGCATTCCCCGGCGCGTTCCGCCGTGGTGGTGCGGCGCCCGGGGCGGACGCCGTTTCACGTGGAACATCGCCTCCGCCGCCCTCGCGGAGGTGGCGGACCAGCGGCAGCAGGCGGGCCCGGCCCCGGGCGCAGCGGCTCTTCACCGTGCCGACCGGCACGCCCAGCAGCTCGGCGGCCTCGGCGACCGGGTAGCCCTGCATGTCGACCAGGACCAGGGCGGCCCGCTGGTCGGCGGGCAGTTCGGCGAGCGCCGCCGTCACCTCGCGGTGCACCTCGGCCCGGACGACGGGGGAGTCGGCGGGCTCGGCGGCGCCGACCAGGGTGTCCAGCCGCTGCGGGTCGTCGTCCAGCGGGCTGGTGCGGCGGGTGGCGCTGCGGCGGGCGCGGTCCAGGCAGGCGTTGACCACGATCCGGTGCAGCCAGGTGGTGACGGCGGAGCGGCCCTGGAAGCCGGGTGCGGCGCGGAAGGCGGAGACCAGGGCGTCCTGGAGCGCGTCGGCCGCCTCCTCCCGGTCGCCCAGCGTGCGCAGGGCGACCGCCCAGAGCCGGTCGCGGTGGCGGTTCACCAGCTGCCCGAAGGCGTCCGGGTCGCCGGCGACGTGCCGCGCGAGCAGCGTCGCGTCGTCGTCCGCCACTGTCACCTGCCCTTGCCGTCGGTGTGCGCGGTCGTCCGGTCAGCCGAAGACCTTGACCTCGTTGACCTGCCCACGGTACCTGCCGCTGTCATTCGGATCCTTGGGCAGACTGGTCAGCCAGATCAAGAGGTAGCGCGTGGTCGTCGGGCTGGTGAGGGTGAAGTCGACGGTGGAGCCGCTCTGCTTGTCCAGCACCGTGTAGGCCTCGGGCTGGGCCGAGGCCGGGTTGGCGGAGGCCTGGGCGTTCGGCACCCGCAGCTCGGCCGTGTGGAGGCCGCCGAACTGGACGTTCACCGAGCTGACCGACTGCGGCGAACCGAGGTCGATGAGCAGGCCGGTGCCGTCCTTGAGCGGGGGCTTGGGGCCGAACGGGTCGACGTAGCTCTTGGTCACCCAGGAGGTGTTCGGGTCGCCGTCGAAGACCTTCGGGAGCAGGTAGGTGGACTCCGGGGAGTCGCCCCTCGGGTTGTACGAGATCGCGTCCTTGACGGGGATCGGGACCGGCGTGTGCGTGGCCGCGTGCGCGCTCGGTGCGGCGGTGCTGACCGACGGCTGCGGGGCGGCGATGGCCGAGCCGTTGTTGCGCAGGTGGTCGACGGCCTGCCAGGAGGCGACGCCGATGGCGCCCAGGGCGACCGTCCAGGCCGTCGCCTTGACCACCCGGCGCAGCCGGCGCCGGGTGCGGCGGACGGCGGACGGACGGGGACGGGCCTGCGGCGGCAGCGGCGGCACGACGGGACCGTCGATGACCCGGGTCGGGTTGGGCGCGGTCGGCAGGGCGTGGGTGTTGTGCCGGGGCGGCGGGGTGAAGACGGGCAGCTCGGGCTCGGGCTGGCGGATGCGGGGCATCAGCGCGATCGCCTTGGCCAGCTCCTCCGGCGTGGTGATCGGCTGGGCGTGGTGCGGCGGGTGGTCGAACAGGGCGCGCGCGGCGAGCTCGGACAGGCCCTTGTGGACGCCGGCCCTGACCTGGTCGGGGGCGGCGTTCTGGAGGCCCTTCGGCAGGCCCTGGAGGTCGTAGCGGTCCTCCGGGTAGGGCCAGCGGTGGGTGAGCGCGGCGAACAGCAGCGCGCCGATGGCACGGGTGTCGGCGCGCTCGGCGTCGTCGGTGTCGCCCTCGGCGGGCAGCCCGCGCAGGGCGGCGTCCACCGCGATGCCGTTGATCCGGTACTGGCCGCTGTCGGTGCGCAGCACGCAGCGGGGGGTGAGCCGCAGGTGGGCCTGGCCGCGCCGGTGGGCGGCGGCGACCGCGTCGGTCACCTGGCGGACCATCTGGTACGCCTCGTGCGGCTCCATCGGGCCGCCGGCGAGCAGCTTGGCGAGGTCGGAGGCGTGCGGCAGCCACTCCCGCACGACGTAGACCAGCTCGCCCTCCTGGACGGCGTCCAGGACCTGGACGAAGCGCGGGTCGCCGAGCAGGGCGGCGGACTTGGCGGCGGCGAGCACCTTGCGGGCGCGCTGGTGGCCGGAGGCCATCAGGTGGACGCCGACCGCCCGGCGCAGCTTCTCGTCGACGGCGCGCCAGCTGCTGAAGGTCTCGGTGTGGGAGATGCACTCCTCCAGCCGGTACCGGTGGCCGATCTTGTCGCCGCTGTGCCGCATCGGGGCGGGGAGGGTGCGGGGGAGGGTGGAGGTGTCGCGCGGGTCGAGGGTGGGCTGCGGGTCGGTGGGTGCGCGACGGGGAGTGCCGTCGGCCGCCTGCGGCGCCCCGGCCGGTTTCTTCGCCTTGCCGCCGGCGGCGAGTTCGGCGGCGATCTCGTCGACCGAGAGCGGCGCGGTGATCTCCGAAGTCTCCTCACCGAGCGAGGCCGCCTCACCGAGTGAAGTCTCCTCGCCGATCGACGCCTCCTCACCGACCGAGGCGTCCTCGTCGGCCGAGGTGCCGTCGGCGGGAGAGCCGGAGTCGGCGGTGGCCGCCGGGCCGTCCGGGGCGCAGGTGCCGGAGGAGGGGACGTCGTCGCCCGGGGCGGTCTTCGCGCCCGCGAGCTCGTCGATCGCCGCGGCCAGTGCGGCGTCGTCCGCCGCCGCGTCAGCTGCTGACGTGTCGACGACCGCCTTGGTGCCATCAGCCACCGTGGTCCTGCCTCCCCTTGTGTCGCCCCGGCTGAGAGAGTCGCTGGAGCCCGCGGGTTGGCGGCCCTGTGCTCCAGGACAATTGTGCCCACTCTTCTCCACCGGGTACGACCGCTGAGGGGGCCGCTCGGTTGCCTGGAGGTGGAGAGATGTGGTGCAGAACCGACACCGGGCCGCCACCAGCGGGGCCGGGCGGTCCCGGTGCGGGTGGCGGCCCGGTGCCGGGCCGGACCGGCCCGTGAGCCGATCCTCACGGTTGACGCCCGCTCAGGGCGTCGGCCGGTCCGGCCGGTTGGTGCGTCGGGTCAGCGGCCGAGCCGGCCGCGCACCATGCCGAGCATGGCGTTGAGCTCCTCGATCCGGAGCCTTTTCGCGATGAGCACGAACACGGCCAGCTGGAGGCCGCCCGCCACGACGACCGAGGCGACGCTGCCCGGCCAGCCGCCGAGCGCGCGCTGGACCGCCAGGCTGACGCCGAGCCCGACCAGGGCGGCCGGGACGCACGCGGCGGCCAGGCGGCTGTAGGTCCGGCCGATGCTCTTGGTGTCCAGCCCGCCGATCTTCTTCTTCAGCTTCGGCGCCGCCACCGTCACCCCGACGGCGTAGGCGAGGCCGTAGCCGAAGGCCATGCCGGTCACCGTCCACTGCGGCGGCAGGGCGAACCAGCAGACCAGCGAGAAGCCGGCCTGGCAGGCCGCCACCCAGACGGTGTTGGAGAACGGCGTCCGGGTGTCCTCGTAGGCGTAGAAGCCGCGCAGCATGACGTACTGCGCCGAGTACGGGATCAGGCCGAGCGCGAAGGCGGACAGCATCAGGCCGACGTTGGTCGCGTTGTCCAGGGAGGCGGTGCCGCCGCCGACCGCGTAGATCGAGCGGCCGATCGCCGGGCCGAGGGCCAGGAACAGGAACGCGGCCGGGACGACCGCCACCGCGGTGGTGCGCAGCCCGTACGAGAGGTCGTCGCGGACGGCGCCGGCGTCGTCGTCGGCCGCCGCCCGGGAGAGCCGGGGGAGCACCGCGCTCATCATCGAGACGGTGATGACGGCCTGCGGCAGCTGCCAGATCAGCAGCGCGTTGGAGAACGCGGCGAGGCCGACGCCGCCGTGGCCGCCGTGCTCGGCGGCACTGCCGGCCGCGGTGGCCAGCTGGGTGATGACGAGGTAGCCGGCCTGGTTGGCGAGGACGAAGAAGAACGTCCACTTGGCGAGGCGGGCGGCCTTGCCGAGGCCGTGGCCGCGCCAGTCGAAGCGCGGACGGAAGTGGAAGTCGGCCGCCCGCAGGTACGGGATCATCGCCAGCGACTGGACGACCAGGCCGATCAGCGTGCCGAGGCCGAGCAGCCGCACGCCCTCGGGGGTGATGTTCTCCGGCGTCACCTGGGTGGAGTTGAAGCCCCCGTAGACCCAGATGTAGGCGGCGAAGGTGAAGATCACCACGATGTTGTTGAGGACCGGGGTCCACATCATCGCGCCGAACCGGCCGCGGGCGTTGAGGATCTGGCCCATCACCACGTGGATGCCCATGAAGAAGATGGTGGGCAGGCAGTACCGGGCCAGTGCGACGGTGGTCTCGGCGCGGGCCGCGTTCTCCATCATCGGGTGCGCGATGAGCTGCACCAGGACGGGCGCCCCGAGCACGGCGAGGAACACCACGCCGCCGAGGCCGACCATCACCAGGGTGAGCAGCCGGCTGGCGTAGGCGGTGCCGCCGTCCTCGTCGTTCTTCATGCTGCGGACCAGCTGCGGCACGAAGACGGCGTTCAGCGCGCCGCCGCCGATCAGGATGTACAGCAGGGTCGGCAGGGTGTTCGCCGCGTTGTAGGAGTCGCCCATGACGGCGATGCCGATCGCGCCCGCGATCACCATCGTGCGCAGGAAGCCGGTGCCGCGGGAGACCAGCGTGCCGGCCGCCATGATCGCGCTGGAGTTCAGCAGGCTCGCGACCTTGCCGCCGCCGGCCGCCGGCGCGGACTCCGCGGGCGGCGCCTGCACGGCGTGCTCCTCGGCGGCGAGGTCCTCCAGCGGCTCGACCGCGGGCGGCAGCGCCACCGCGGCCACCTGCATGGTGGCCTCCTCCTCCGAGAGCGGCGGGTCGAACTCGATCGGGGGCACGAACGGGCGCGGCCCGTCGCCGCGGCCCTCCTGCGCCGGGTACCCGCCCACGGGCGGGAACGGCGCCGGGCCGGACGGCACGGGGGCGACCGGCGGCACGGGCGCGGGCCGGGGCGCCTGCGGCGGGGCCGCGCCCTCCGCCCGGCCACTGCCGAACAGCGCGTCCACGCCGACGTACTCGGTGGTCTCGGAGTCCCACCGGGAGTGCGCGGGGCCGGGCTCCCACTGCTGCTGCGGCTGCTCCGCGCCACCCCACTGACCGCCGGCCGCCTGGGCCTCGCCGCCGGGCTCCCGCCAGCCGACGGGGGTGTCCCAGCCGGGCTGCACCGGCGGGACCGGCGGCGCGAACGGCGTCGGCGGGACCGGCGCGGGGTAGCCGCCGGCCTGCGGCGGCAGCTGCGGCGGCACGTCGTACGCGGCAGCCTGCGGCTGCGGTGCGGCGGGCCCGGCGGCCCGGAGGCCGTACGGGTCCTGGCCGTCCTGCGGGGCCCGGTACGCGTCGGCGGCGTACGGGTCCTGGGCGTAGGTGTCGGCCACGTACCAGTCGCCGGACGGCGACTCGGCACCCGGCCGGTTCTCACCGCGGCCCGGCGGCCGCTCCTCGCTGCGCCCGGTCATGTCACCTCTTCGCGTTCGTGGGGGAGGCCGGCCCGGTCGGGTGCGGGGTCGGCGGTATCAAGGACCAACCTTCTCATCACTGGAGGTCCGATCCCGGCCATCGGCGCTGCTGCCGCGCGGTGTCTGCGCGGGATCGTCACCGGCGGGGCCGTCCTCGACGGCGTGGTCCCCGGGGCCCCCGTGGTCCGCGTCGCCGGCGTCGTCCGCGTCGTCGGTGTCCTCGGGCTCCCCGCCCGGGCCGGCCGTCCCGGCGTCGCCGATCGGCTGGTCGCCGTCCTCGTGCGGCTGCCCGGCCCGCCGCTTGCGCTGGCGGAAGAACCGCAGGGCGGCCAGCAGGAGCAGCAGCACCCCGCCCGCGAAGACGTACAGCACGCCGTTGGTCACCGAGGTGACCTCCACCTGGAAGTTCTGCGCCTGGCCGTACGGGCGCGGGTTGGGCCCGGTGGTGAAGAGCTGGGCGGTCATCTGGACCGGGCCGTTGTTGCGGGCCTGGGCCTGGAACCGCACGGTGACGCCCTGCGCGGCCGGGATGACCAGGTCCTCCTGCGGGGCGACCCACAGCCGGTTCTGCTGGTGCGAGACGAGGTGCAGGCTCAGGTTGGTGACCGTCTGGGTGAGGTCGTTGCGGACGCTGACCTGGAGCTGGCCGGTGTTCCCGGCGAGCGTGACGACCGTCTTCTTGGGCACCTGCACCGCGCCGGTCAGCTCGCCGAGGTACTTCTTCACGCCTTCGCGGTACGCGTCTCCCCCGGGCGCGTCGGAGCGCCACTCGGTGGACAGCGAACGGACCATGGCCGCGCTGAACGGGCCGCGCACGCGCTGCGGCAGGGTGAGCACCTGCATCAGGGTGTCGAGGTCGTACTGGACGCTGTCGGTGTTGCTGAGGTCGGTGGCCGACAGCTCGGTGGCGCGGGCCTTGGCCGGGTAGTCGGCGGCGGCCGGGACGGCGGTGGCGGCGCCGGGGTCGGGCGCGGCCTGCGCCACGGTGTCCAGCTTGACCGGCTCGACCCACTTGCCGCCCGCCGCCGTCTGGAGGGCGCCCGCCAGCACCTTGGCGGTGCTCACGGTCAGGTCGCGCGGCGGCAGGACCAGCAGGCCGCGCTGGTTCTGCGGCTGCTCGTGGGTGATCGCGTAGGTCTCGGCGAGGAAGCGCTGGGTCGCCAGGGTCTGCGCCTGCGGAGTGCTCAGGTCGCCGTCGAACAGGGCGGAGACGGTCTCGTCCGCCACGAGGGCGTTCTGCCCGTTGCCGACCGGGCGCACCGCGGTCGGCGTGTGGTTGAGCGCGTCCGGCTCCGGCATGCTCGCGCCGTTCACCAGCAGCAGGTCGCTGCCCGCCTGCTTGGCGACGCCGGCGATCTGCTGGTCCAGGTAGCCCTGGTAGGGCCAGGCGACGTCGGAGCGGGTGTCCACGGACAGCCGGCCTTCGACCGTCAGCCGGCCCGCGGTGGCGGCCTTGTTCAGGGCGGTGCCCATGCCGCCCAGGTCGGCGCCGTTGTGGGCGATCGAGGCGACGTCCGGGTCGGCGTACGGCAGCGCCACGACCTGGTTGCCGGGCTTGGCGACGGCGGCCCGCAGCTTGTCCAGCCAGGCCGTCGCGGCCGCCTGACCGGTGCCGTTGACGACGTTGTCGTCCTTGGCCGGCTTGCCGTTCTTCTCGGTGCCCGGCTTCTGGACCTTGTACCCCTTGGTCATCGCGAACGCGGTGTCCAGCAGGTCCGGGTCGATCGTCCAGGTCAGGCCGGTCAGCTTCGAGCCGGTGTCCACCAGCTCGTACAGCCGGCCGCCCGGGGCGAACTCGGTCGCCAGGCTGTCGTCGCGCAGCACCGAGAGCGTCTGCTCGCCCTCGGCGACGGTCTGCGCGGCCAGCTCCGGCCCGTGCACCAGCGGCCAGACCGTGGCGACCCTGGTCGGCTGGGCGTCGGCGTTCGAGCTGTACGTCAGGAAGGTGCGGGCGATGCCCAGCGCCCGCTCGTGCTGGTTGTCCGCGGTCGAGCCCCAGGCGTCCACCGCGAGCTCGTAGACGCCGTCGCCGTTCAGCGAGAGGTCGTTGACCGCGACACCGAGGGTGTAGGCCTGGCTCTGGCCGGGGGCGAGCTCGGGCAGCGCGTACTGCGGGCTGTCCAGCTCTATGCCGTCCGCGCCGAGCGGGGCGGTGCGGGCGACCACGTTCTGCAGCTCGCTGCGCCGCTGCAGCGGCTTGCCCAGCGACGGCTTGCGGACGGCCGCGTGGGCGCCCTTGAGCACCGACTTGCCGCCGTTGGTCACGTGCCCGGTGATCGTCACCGTGCCGTTCGGGCTGGCCACCTGCGGGGCCACCGTGTCGATCGTCATGATCACCGGGGACTCGGCCGAGACCGTCCCGTCCGTGGCCGGCACGTTGCCGCCGGCCGGCAGTGCGCCGGCCGGGGCGGCCGCGACCACCGCCAGCGCGGCTCCCAGGGCGGCCGCGAGCCGCCGGGCCGTGCGGCGGCCGGGGCGCCGCCCGTCGGCGGGGTCCCCGGGCCGTCCAGGCCGTCCGTGCGCCCCCAGGCCCGAGTGCCGTGCCGGCTCACTCACTCGTTTCGCCCTCGCCGTTCTCGCTCGCTGCTGCTGTCGGTGTTCGCTTGACGCTGTTCGCCGCTCGGTGCCGCGACCGCCGCCGCGGGCCGAGAGGATCAGCCGTGCGAAGCAGCCGGGTGGGACGGCCGTGAAGAGTGCGGCCTCCGGTCGCCCGGCCGGCCGTGGTGGCACGCGGCACCGCAATCCCCTGTCCGGTGCCCGAGAACTCGTTCACCGGCATGGTAACGATGCGGCACCGGGTGCGGTGTTGCGGGTCTTGGGGTGAGACGCCGAAAACGCGCGGGCGGTTGACCTGCGCGGGCACGTACCCTTGTGAGCCGTGTCCACTGCCAATGAGCCCACCGCCCTCACCCATCCTTCCAGCACCGCCACCCAGGCCGTACCAGGCCTGAGCGAGGCCCAGACCCTGGGCCTCCAAGAGCTGCTGCGGGTGTCGCCGGTCGCCGACGAGATCGCCCGCCGCTTCCAGGCGGCCGGGCACCGGCTGGCGCTGGTCGGCGGCTCCGTGCGGGACGCGCTCCTGGGCCGGCTCGGCAACGACCTGGACTTCACCACCGACGCCCGCCCCCAGCAGGTCCTCAAGCTCGTCAAGGGCTGGGCGGACGCGGTCTGGGACGTCGGCATCGCCTTCGGCACGGTCGGCGCCCGCAAGGACACCCCGCAGGGCTCGTTCCTGATCGAGATCACCACCTACCGGTCCGAGGCCTACGACCGCACCTCGCGCAAGCCCGAGGTCACCTACGGCGACACCATCGAGCAGGACCTGGTCCGCCGCGACTTCACCGTCAACGCGATGGCCGTCGACCTGCCCGGGCGCGGCTTCGTCGACCCGCACCACGGCCTGGACGACCTGGAGGCCCGGGTGCTGCGCACCCCCGCCACCCCCGAGGAGTCCTTCTCCGACGACCCGCTGCGGATGATGCGCGCCGCCCGCTTCGCCGCCCAGCTCGACTTCGACCCGGCCCCCGAGGTCGTCGCCGCGATGACGGCGATGGCCGAGCGGATCACCATCGTCTCGGCCGAGCGGGTCCAGGCCGAGCTCAACAAGCTGCTGCTGGCCGCCCACCCGGTGAAGGGCCTGCGCCTGCTGGTCGACACCGGCCTGGCCGGGCACGTCCTGCCCGAGCTGCCCGCGCTGCGCCTGGAGCGCGACGAGCACCACCGGCACAAGGACGTCTACGAGCACTCGCTGACCGTCCTGGAGCAGGCCGTCGACCTGGAGCAGGACGGCCCCGACCTGACCCTGCGGCTGGCCGCGCTGCTGCACGACATCGGCAAGCCGCGCACCCGCCGCTTCGAGTCGGACGGCCGGGTCTCCTTCCACCACCACGAGGTGGTCGGCGCCAAGATGACCCGCAAGCGGATGCGCGATCTCAAGTACTCCAAGGAGCTCACCGAGGACGTCTCGCGCCTGGTCGAGCTGCACCTGCGCTTCCACGGCTACGGCGGCGGCGAGTGGACCGACTCCGCGGTGCGCCGCTACGTCGCCGACGCCGGGCCGCTGCTGGAGCGCCTGCACAAGCTGACCCGCTCCGACTGCACCACCCGCAACCGCAAGAAGGCGGCGACGCTGTCGCGCACCTACGACGGCCTGGAGCAGCGGATCGGCGAGCTGAAGGCCCGGGAGGAGCTGGACGCCATCCGCCCGGCGCTCGACGGCAACCAGATCATGGAGCTGCTCGGCCTGCGGCCGGGCCCGCAGGTCGGCAAGGCTTACCAGCACATGCTCGAACTGCGGCTGGAGCACGGCCCGATGGAGCACGACGAGGCGGTGGCCGCCCTCCGCGCCTGGTGGGCGGAGCAGCCGCAGGGCTGAACGAACGCGCGGAGGGGCGGTCCCGGGGTGCCGGGACCGCCCCTCACGCGTGCCCGGTCAGGTGTGGATCGACTGCAGGCACAGGACGTAGCTCAGCGCCGGCATCCCGGTGCTCGTGCGGACGTAGTTGCTGTCGGACTTCGGCTGGGCCGCGCAGACCTTCTCGTCCGAGGTCGCCAGGTACTTCCAGAGCACCTTGTACTGGGCGCGCTGGTCGGTGCACGGCAGCATGGTGATCCGGGGGGTCGGATCGTACGTCGCCCCGGTGCCGTTCTCGTTGCGCAGGCAGTCGCCGGCCTTGGCGGAGTCGATGCTCGCCGGTGCCGGGACCGGGGCCTGCGGCTTGCCGGAGGTGTCCGGCGGCAGCGAGAAGGTCGGCGCGGGGATCGGCGGCATGCTGAAGCTCGGCATCGGCGGCACCGACACGGTGGGCATGACGATCGGGTGGGGCACGTACGGGTCGTTCTTGGGGGCGAACGCGCCCGCGGCGATCAGCGCGATCACCGTGATGATCCAGCCGACCGGGAGCAGCAGCATGAACACGTGCGGGCGCTTGGACAGCGGGACGCCCGGGTCGAGCTGCGGGCCGTGGGTGCCGGGGGCGGGCGGCGGCAGCTGCTTGAGCTTGTTGTGCGGGCCCAGGTTCAGCAGCAGCGTGATGATCGTCATCGGCGCGCCGAGGTAGCTCCACCAGCCCTGGACCAGGGTCTTCGCGGACATGTCGCGCACGGTGGCGTCGCCGCAGACGCGGCAGAACGGCCCCCGCAGCTTCAGGAACCGCATGATCACGATGATGCCCTGGTGGCCGCGGACGGTGGCCTCCACGGCGGGGAAGCCGCCGCAGAAGCGGCAGACCGGGCCCTGCGGAACGGCGCCGCCCGGGTAGCCGTAGCCGTACGCCGACGGGTCGGGCGTGGGCGCGGCGGGCGGGTAGCCGTAGTTCATCGGCGGCGGGGGCGGGACGGGCTGGCCGTACGGGTTGCCGCCGGCGTACGGGTTGGCGTCGTTCGGCGGCGGGGCGCCGTAGGGCATCTGGGGAGGCGGAACGGACAAGGGGTCCCCCGGGGAAACGGTGACGGACAAGTCGGACGGGCCGGACGGGAACTCCGGCCGGAGGTCAGGAGGCGCCGACCGGTGCGGTGCCGGCGGGCTTCAGCGGGCCGAGGCAGAGCACGTAGCGCTTCTTGTTCCAGCGGCGGCCGCTCTTGCCGGAGACGGCGCTGGTGGACTGCGGCGTCTGCCGGCAGCGGTTGGTGTCGGTGGTGTCCTCGAACTTCGACAGGACTCGGTAATTCGCCTTGCTGTCGGTGCACTTGACGATCTCGACGTCGCGGGTGCCGCTCACCCGGACGCAGTCGCCCGGCTTGGCACTGCTGACGCTCGGACCGCTGAAGAGGTAGCCGCCGCCCACCACGGCGGCGGCGATCAGCACGCCGACGGCCTTCAGCTTCGAGCGGGTGGTGCGCTTGCCGCCCGGCGCACCGGCGGCCGGGGCGGGCTGCGGGTAGCCGTACGGCCCGGCGGGCGGGTACGGCTGCACCGGCTGCGGGGGCCCGCCGTACGGCTGCTGCGGAGCCCCGTACGCGGGCGGCGGCGGCCCGTACCCCGGCGGGCCGGGCTGGGCGGGCACCTGCGGCGGCGGCGGACCGTACGGCTGCGCCCCGTACCCCGGCGGCGGACCGTACTGCGCGGCCGGCGGGGGCGGCCCGTACTGGGGTGGAGGCCCGTACGGGCCGGGCGGTGTGCTCATCAGGTAGTCCCCCGTGACCGAGTGCTGTCGCTCCGACAGGTCTGACGTACCTTAGCGACCCTCTCCGACGCCCCCGGTTTCGAGCCCCCGCGGAACCTCAGGAGGCCTGGTCACCGGGCAGCGGCCCGTGCCGCCGGGCCGCGCGGAAGTACAGCAGCGCCGACAGCGCGTACACCGCGGCCACCCCGACGACCACCACGACCGACCGCCCGGACAGCGGCAGCACCAGCGCGGTGACGACCGCGGCGGCCACGAAGGCGACGTTGAACAGCACGTCGTAGATGGCGAACACCCGGCCGCGGTAGTCGTCCTCGACGGACTCCTGGACCACGGTGTCCGCGCAGATCTTGGTGCCCTGGGTGACCACCCCGAGCAGCAGCGCGGCCACCAGGCACGGCACCAGCGAGAAGCTCAGCCCGAGCGCCGGGACGAACACCACCGGCGCGACCAGGCAGGCCGTCATCCAGCCGGCCAGGCCGAGCCGGCGGGAGCACCACGGGCTGACCACCGCGGCGATGAAGAACCCGGCGGCGGACAGGCCGACCGCCTGGCCGAGGGTGACCAGCCCGGCCGCGCTGTCCGCCGGGTCGTTGAAGGTGTACCGGGCGAGCATCACCACGACGACGATCAGCACGCCGTAGCAGAACCGGGCCGCGGTGACGGCGGCCAGCGCGTGCACGGCGGGCCGGCAGTCGCGCACCAGGTGGCGGACGGCAGCGCCGAGCTCGACCGCGGCCCGGAGGAGGGCCTGGCCGAGCGCCGGGCGCCCGGCGTGGCGCTCGGGGCCGAGCAGGTCGCGGTCCATCCGGCGGGCGGCCAGCGCGGCCGACAGGTAGAGCAGTGCGGCCACCGTCACGAGCGCGGCGTCGGCCTTCGGCCCGGGCGTCATCACCTGGTGCAGGAGGAAGCCGATGCCCCCGCCGAGGGCGGCGGCGACGGTGCCGAGGGTGGGGGAGAGCGCGTTGGCGGTGACCAGCTGGTCCTGCCGCACCACCCGGGGCAGGGCCGCGGAGAGGCCCGCCAGGATGAACCGGTTGAGCGCCGTGACCAGCAGGGCCGAGGCGAAGAAGAGCCAGGTCGGCGCCTCGGCCAGGAGCAGCGCCCCGGTCACCAGGCCGAGCCCGAAGCGGGCCAGGTTGCCGACGTAGAGCACCTGGCGGCGGCGCCAGCGGTCCAGCAGGACGCCGGCGAACGGGCCGATCACCGAGAACGGCAGCAGCATCACGGCCAGTACCGAGGCGATGTCGGCGGGGGAGGACTGCTTCTCCGGGGAGAACACGACGTAGGCGGCCAGCGAGACCTGGAAGACGCCGTCCGAGAGCTGGGAGAGCACCCGGGCGGTCAGCAGTCTGCGGAAGTCCCGGCCCCGGAGCAGCTGGAGGAGCGTGGCGCGCTGCGCGGACTGGTGGGTGCTGCCGTTCTCGGTGATCGCCACCCGCCCAGGGTGCCACGGAACCGGTCGCCGTTTCACGTGAAACATTCGCCGGGAAAAGGTGAAGGGCCCACGATCCCGCGATCGTGGGCCCTTCCGAGGAGCTATGAGCGGTTATGAACCGTCAGTGCTCAGCGCTCGGTGTTCAGCGCTCAGTGCTCGACAGTCGAGAACCTCGCTGCGCTCAGCGCTCAGTGCTCGACGGTCGCGAACCTCGCTGCGCTCAGCGCTCGACCTCGCCGCGGATGAACTTCTCGACGTTCTCCTTGGCCTCGTCGTCGAAGTACTGCACCGGCGGCGACTTCATGAAGTAGGAGGAGGCGGACAGGATCGGGCCGCCGATGCCGCGGTCCTTGGCGATCTTGGCGGCGCGGACGGCGTCGATGATGACACCGGCGGAGTTCGGGGAGTCCCAGACCTCGAGCTTGTACTCCAGGTTCAGCGGGACGTCGCCGAACGCGCGGCCCTCGAGGCGGACGTACGCCCACTTGCGGTCGTCCAGCCAGGCCACGTAGTCCGAGGGACCGATGTGGACGTTCTTGGCGCCCAGCTCGCGGTCGCGGATCTGCGAGGTGACGGCCTGGGTCTTGGAGATCTTCTTCGACTCCAGGCGCTCGCGCTCCAGCATGTTCTTGAAGTCCATGTTGCCGCCGACGTTCAGCTGCATGGTGCGCTCGAGGATGACACCGCGGTCCTCGAACAGCTTCGCCATCACGCGGTGCGTGATGGTGGCGCCGACCTGGGACTTGATGTCGTCACCGACGATCGGCACGCCGGCCTCGGTGAACTTGTCCGCCCACTCCTTGGTGCCCGCGATGAACACCGGCAGGGCGTTCACGAAGGCGACCTTGGCGTCGATGGCGCACTGGGCGTAGAACTTCGCCGCCTGCTCGGAACCGACGGGCAGGTAGCAGACCAGGACGTCGACCTGCTGGTCCTTGAGGACCTGGACGACGTCGACCGGGGCCTCGTCGGACTCCTCGATGGTCTCCCGGTAGTACTTGCCCAGGCCGTCGAGGGTGTGGCCGCGCTGCACGGTGACGCCGGTCGGCGGCACGTCGCAGATCTTGATGGTGTTGTTCTCGCTGCTGCCGATGGCGTCGGCCAGGTCGAAGCCGACCTTCTTGGCGTCGACGTCGAACGCGGCGACGAACTCCACGTCACGGACGTGGTAGTCGCCGAACTGGACGTGCATCAGCCCGGGGACCTTGCCGGCCGGGTCGGCGTCCTTGTAGTACTCGACACCCTGCACCAGCGACGCGGCGCAGTTGCCCACGCCCACGATGGCTACGCGAACCGAACCCATTCCGGTTGCTCCCTGTGATCTCATGAGGGCCGCCGGGGTCGGCGGCACTCGTCCTGCTTCTTCGAATGACTGCTTGTACGGGCGCGAGGCGCCCACTCCTGCCGCGCGGCTGACGCGGGCTCAGCGCTCCTGGGCGGAGCGCCCCGGGCGGTCGTACGGTGGCCCGGACGGGTCGGGGGACCCGGTCTCCTGGCCACGGCCGTCCGAAGTCTTGGGGTGTCCGGCGGCGGGGCTGCTGCCGGTGGCGGGCCCGGTCCGGCCGGTGCGGTTGGCCCGCTCGGTCTCGATCAGCTCGTTGAGCCACCGGACCTCGCGCTCCACCGACTCCAGTCCGTGCCGCTGCAGCTCGATGGTGTAGTCGTCGAACCGCTCGCGGGCCCGGGCCAGCGAGTTGCGCATCCGCTCCAGGCGCTCCTCCAGCCGGCTGCGGCGGCCCTCCAGGACGCGCATCCGCACGGCCCGGTCGGTCTGGCCGAAGAACGCGAAGTGGACGCCGAAGTGCTCGTCCTCCCAGGCGTCGGGGCCGGAGTCGGCGAGCAGCTCCTCGAAGCGCTGCTTGCCCTCGGGGGAGAGCCGGTAGACGGTCTTGGACCGCTTGCCGTTGAGCGCCGTGGCCGGGACGTACTCGACGTCCGGGTTGTCCTCGACCAGGAAACCCTGGGCGACCAGGCTCTTCAGGCAGGGGTAGAGCGTTCCGTAGGAGAGGGCCCGGAAGGTTCCGAGCAGGATGTTGAGCCGCTTGCGCAGCTCGTAGCCGTGCATCGGGGCGTCGTGGAGCAGGCCGAGGACGGCGAACTCCAGCACTCCTGAGCGCCTGCCCATGCCGTCGTCCTCCTTCCCCTCGACCGGTGTCCGGCCGCCGTCTCCGGCGGTATGCCGCTTCGATGTATCGGCTCGATATATCGAGAACAGTAAACCTGGCCCTCCGAACGGGCAAGGGGGGCACGCGTGAATGTGATCACAAGCCGACGCGCGGGGATGGTTGGCAACGGCCGTGTAATGATCTGTTGCCCTTTTGCGGTATTTGGCGACTGATGCCCGATTAGGTGCATTTCAGGTCTGCGTACGCTGTCGCGTGTGCACGAGGACCACCTCCGGGGTTAGGGCGGTTGGCGGGCATCGAACGTGAACCCTGCCTTCAGGCTGGAACCGCCTGGCGAGGAGTGGCTGGAACATGAGCGAACGACGGCGGAGGACGCCGGGCCCGGGTGACGAGGGCCAACGGCCCCCGGGTGACGGAGCCCGCCGGGGCGGGCCAGGGCCGGACGAACTGAGCTCGCAGGGGCTGGGCCGGCGCCGCCCCCCGGGCGTCCGGGACACCGCTCAGCAGCCTCGGATGACCAGGGCGGAGATGCGCAAGGCCGGCCAGAAGAAGGGCAAGGGCGGCCGGGGCGCCGCTGCCGCGGCCGCCGCCGCGGCGGCCGGACCCGGCAAGAAGCGGTTCATCGACTACCCGCGGTTCGGCAAGACCGGCGTCCGGCGCTGGCTGCCGTCCTGGAAGCAGTGGCTGAGCGGCTTCCTGCTCGTCTTCGGCTGCTTCGTGGGCCTGGTGTTCTACCTGTACCAGACCACCGAGGTCCCGAAGCTGAACGACCTGGTGAAGGACCAGAACACCATCTACTACTGGGCCGACGGCTCGGAGATGGTGCGCAAGGGCGAGACGAACCGTCAGATCGTCGAACTCAAGGACATCAGTCCCACCCTGCAGAACGCCGTCATCGCCGCGGAGAACCAGGACTTCCGCAACGACAGCGGCATCGACCCGAAGGGCATGCTCCGCGCCGTCTACAACATGGCGAAGGGCGGCGAGACCCAGGGCGCCTCGACGATCACCCAGCAGTACGTGAAGAACGCCTACCTGAGCCAGGAGCAGACCCTCAGCCGCAAGCTGAAGGAGTTCTTCATCACGCTGAAGCTCAACCAGCAGATCGGGAAGGACGAGATCCTCACCGGCTACCTGAACACCAGCTGGTTCGGCCGCGGCGCGAACGGTGCCCAGGCCGCCGCCCAGGCGTACTACGGAGTGGACGCCAAGGACCTCAACCTCTGCCAGAGTGCCATGCTGGCGGGCCTGCTCAAGGGCGCGGCGTACTACGACCCCACCGTCCCGGCCAACAAGGAACGGGCCGAGGGGCGGTGGTCGTGGATCCTCGACAACATGGTGAAGATCAAGGCCGTCACCCCGGAGGAACGTGCCAAGTGCACGGCCTTCCCGGACCCGCTCCCGCGCAAGACCTCCTCGAACATGAACGGCGAGATCAGCTACCTGGTCGACACCGCCAACCGGTACGTCACCAGCAAGGACCCCTCGATCACCCAGCAGGTGATCGACAAGGGTGGCCTGAAGATCTACACGACGTTCGAGAAGGACAAGGTCGACGCCCTGAAGAAGGCCGTCGACGACGTCAAGGCCGCGACGCTCGACCCGCAGAAGCGTCCCGACAACGACAAGTTCATCCAGTTCGGCTCCGCCAGCATCCGGCCCGGTGACGGCGCGATCGCCGCGCTCTACGGCGGCGACGGCGTGGAGAACGGCCACTTCGACAACAACGCCGAGGCCACCGGCGTCCAGGTCGGCTCGACCTTCAAGCCCTTCGTGCTGTCCACCGCGATGCAGGTCGGCGTCCAGACCGCGAAGGACGACAGCGGCAAGCCGAAGCGGATCAACGCCGACAGCCGCTACCTCGCCGACGACCTGTCCGAGATCCGCAAGCCGGACGGCTCGCTGGTGATCGGCGACGACGGCAAGCCCTACCGGCAGAAGAACGAGGACTCCAGCAAGCACGGCTACGTCTCGCTGCGGCAGGCCATGCAGTTCTCGTACAACGTGCCGTTCGTCCAGCTGAACCAGGACGTCGGCGGCCAGAACGTGGCCGACATGGCCGTGCAGATGGGCATCAAGAAGGAGAGCCTGGCCGACCCGAAGACCCCGACCTTCCCGCTCGGCACCTCGACCATCAGCCCGATCCGGATGGCCACCGCCTACGGGACGCTCGCCGCCAGCGGCAAGGAGGCCGAGCCCTACTCGGTCACCAAGGTCGAGGTGAACGGCGTGGAGCGGACCGGCTTCACCAAGCCCCAGCTCAAGCAGGCGCTGGAGGCGCCCGTCGCCGACAACGTCACCGACGTGCTGGTCAACGTGGCGAAGAACGGTACCGGTACGAAGAGCAAGGACCTGGGCCGCCCGGTCGCGGGCAAGACCGGTACCACCGACCAGAACAAGTCGGCCTGGTGGGTCGGCTACACCCCGCAGCTGGTCACCAGCGTCGCGATGTGGCGCGAGGACCCGAACAACCACGTGCGGCTCTCGCTCAACGGCACCGGCGGCAAGGAGTCGATCCACGGTGGTGACATCCCGACCGACATCTTCACCCGGTACATGAAGGTCGCGCTGGCGAACGAGAAGAAGCTGGACTTCCCGGCGCCGACCGCGATCGGCAGCGAGGTCGACTCCTCGGGCGCCCCGGTCTCGCCGACCGCCACGCCCACGCCGACCATGACCGACACCCCGTCGGCGCCGGCCACCCAGCCGCCGACCGGCAACCAGCCCCCGTCGAACGGCGGCCAGCCGCAGCCCCCGCAGCCCACCCAGGGCGGCGGCTGCGTCCCGGGCGTCGACTGCCCCGGCCCGCAGCCGAGCCAGCCGCCCAAGACCCACCCCGGTCCTTCGAGCACCTGTCTGCTGGGCCTGTGCCCGACGCAGCAGCCCTCGTCGACGCCGACGGACAGCACCCCGCCGCCGACCAAGCCGGGCAAGCCCACCCCGTCGGGCTCGTCCGCGGGCGGCACCCAGGGCGGTTAGCCGGCGTCGGCCGGACAGCGGTGAAACGGCGGTGGCGGTCCTCCACGGAGGGCCGCCACCGCCGTTTCGTCATGATTCGCCACGGCCCGGACGGCCCCTCCGCGGGGGCCTCCTCGTCCCGGCGGGGCCGGTGCGGCAGGATGTCCGGCATGACGTCGAGCGCACCTGACGAATCCGCCGGCCTGACCGGGCCCAGCGACGCCGTCGGGCCTGCCCCGGCGCCCGTCACCGCCGCCGGGCCTGCCCCGGCGCCCGTCACCGCCGCCGGGCCGCCGGCCAACACGGTGGTGGTCCCGGCCGACGAGGACCCGGTGGCCGCGGCCGGCAGCGAGTTCTTCGGCGGCCCGCCCGGCCGCCGGGCGCTGCTGGGCGTCTCGTGGTGGATCCCGGTGCGGGTCCTGGCGCTCGCCGTCATCGTCATCTCGGTGCTCGGCATGGTGCAGAAGGCGCCCTGCTACAGCCACGCGTGGTTCCAGGCGGGCTCGCCGCAGTACATCCACGCCTGCTACAGCGACATCCCGCACCTGTTCGCCGGACGCGGCTTCGCCGCCGGGCTGCACCCGTACGTCGACCGCATCCCGGGCTCCTCGGGGGACCTCCAGTACCTGGAGTACCCGGTGCTGACCGGCCTGTTCATGCAGATCGCGGCCTGGCTGACGCCGGGCGGCGGCACCCAGCAGGACCAGGAGCAGTGGTTCTGGGCGATCAACGCCGGCCTGCTGATGGCCTGCGCGGTGGTCGCCGCGGTGGCGCTCTCGCGCACCCACCGGCGCCGTCCGTGGGACGCGCTGCTGTTCGCGCTCGCGCCCGTCCTGCTGCTCAACGGCACCGTCAACTGGGACCTGCTCGCGGTCGCGCTGGCCGCCGTCGCGATGGCCTGGTGGGCGGGCTCCCGGCCGCTCTGGGCAGGCGTGTTCATCGGCCTCGCCACCGCCGCCAAGCTCTACCCGCTGCTGCTCCTCGGCCCGCTGCTGGTGCTGTGCTGGCGGGCCGGCAAGTGGCGCGAGTTCCGCGCGGCGCTGGGCGGCGCGCTCGGCGCCTGGCTGCTGGTCAACCTGCCGATCATGATCGCCAACTGGCAGGGCTGGTCGACCTTCTACGTCTTCAGCAACCACCGCGCCGAGGACTACGGCTCGTTCTGGCTGATCGTCATGCAGAACCGCGGGACCGGGCTGGAGTACCTCAACTCCTACATCGCGGCGCTCATGGTGCTGGGCTGCGCGGCCATAGCGTGGCTGGGCCTCTCGGCGCCCCGCCGTCCGCGCTTCGCGCAGCTGGCGTTCCTGGTCGTCGCCCTGTTCATCGTGGTCAACAAGGTCTACTCGCCGCAGTACTCGCTCTGGCTGCTGCCGCTCGCGGTGCTGGCCCGGCCGCGCTGGCGGGACTTCCTGGTCTGGCAGGCCTGCGAGGTGCTGTACACCCTGGGCATCTGGTCCCACCTGGGCTTCGTCACCGGGACCAAGCAGCACGGCATCGGCGAGGCCTGGTACCACTTCGCGATCGTGCTGCACCTGCTGGGCACGCTCTACCTGGTCGCCCTGGTGGTCCGCGACGTCCTGCTGCCGGACCGCGATCCGGTGCGCTGGGACGGCAGTGACGACCCGTCCGGAGGGGTGCTCGACCGCGCCCCCGACGCGGTCGTGATCGGGGCCGCCCGCCGCCTGCGCGAGGACGAGAGCTACGCGGAGTACGCGCCGGCCGGCCCCGGGCAGTGGCTGGACGAGCCGGAACTGCCGGAGCCGGCCGAGAAGGGCTAGCGGGAGAGGGGCCTCCGCGGGAGGCCCCGGCGGGAGGGCCTCAGCGGTCCACGACGCGGTCGAAGTGCGTCGTGGTGTGCCGGACCTGCAGGCCGAGCTCGTCGCCGATCACCGGCGCCTTGGTCTCGCCGTCCAGGAACAGCAGCGAGACCTGCATGTGCGGCGGCTCGGCGAACCAGAGCTGCTTGCCGGCCCAGTGGAACGGCGACTTGGTCTTGTTGACGGTCGCCAGGCCGGCCCGCGCGATGCCCTTGGCCCGCGCGCCCATGCTCGCCACGTACTTGGGGGCCTCCAGGCCGATGCCGTGCGCGGTGCCGCCGGCGACCACGACGATGTGGCCGTCGGAGGGCGCCGGGTGCTGGCGGTAGCCGTAGCGGTCGCCCTTCTTCACCGGGGTGACGTCCAGGACCGTCGCCCGGACCTCCAGCGCGCCGTGGTCGCCCAGCCAGAGCCGGGTGCCGATCCGGGCGCGGAAGACGGTGCCCGGGTAGCGCTGGGCCAGCTGGTCCATGCCGGCCGAGCCGAGGTGGCTCACGAACACGGTGTCCACCGGGATCCCGGCCGCCCGGGCGGTGTCCACCCAGTACGCGACCTCCTCGACCGGGCTGGAGCCGTCCGGCCGGTCCATCGGCAGGTGCAGCGCGAGGCCCTCGAAGGAGACGCCCTCCAGCTCGGCGGCCACCGCCGGCAGGTCGGCCGCGCTCACGCCGTGCCGGCGCATGGTGGTCATGCACTCCACGACCACCCGGGCGCCGTGCAGCGCGCGCAGCGCGTCCACGCTCGCCACCGTCCGGATCACCCGGGCGTGCGGCAGCGGGAGCACCTCCTCGCCGATCCGGTAGGGGGTGAGCACCAGCAGCTCGCCGCCGTACCACTCGGCGGCGTCGGCCGCCTCGTAGGCGGTGCCGACGGCCAGCACCCCGGTGCCGAGCAGCGTCGCCTCCTCGGCCAGCCGGTGGTTGCCCAGGCCGTAGCCGTTCCCCTTGGCGACCGGCACCAGGCCGGGGAACTCGGCGAGGACGGAGCGCTGGTGGGTGCGCCAGCGTTCGGTTTCGAGGTAGAGCGACAGCGTCATCGGGTCAGCCTCCTCAGCGGCGGGACATGTAGAGGTCGAGGGCCTTGTGCAGCAGCTTGTTGAGCGGGAAGTCCCACTCGCCGAGGTACTCGGCCGCCTGCCCGCCGGTGCCGACCTTGAACTGGATCAGGCCGAACAGGTGGTCGTTCTCGTCCAGGGTGTCGCTGATGCCGCGCAGGTCGTACACACCGCCGCCCAGCGCGTAGGAGTCGCGCATCATCCGCCACTGGATGGCGTTGGACGGCTTGACCTCGCGCTTGTGGTTGGCCGAGGCGCCGTAGGAGTACCAGACGTGCTCGCCGACCACGAGCATCGTGGTCGCGGCCAGCGGTTCGCCCTCGTGGTAGGCGATGTAGAGGCGCATCCGGTTCTGGTCCTCGGCGGTGAGGGCCTTCCACATGCGCTGGAAGTAGGAGAGCGGGCGCGGGGTGAACTTGTCGCGCTCGGCCGTCACCAGGTAGAGCTGGTGGAAGATCGGCAGCTCGTCGTAGCCGCCCTGGTACACCTCGACGCCGCTCTTCTCGGCCTTCTTGATGTTGCGGCGCCAGAGCTGGTTGAAGTTCTTGTGGATGTCGTCCAGCGAGCGGTTGGCCAGCGGCACCTGGAAGACGTAGCGCGGCTGGACGTCGCCGAAGCCGGCGCCGCCGTCCTCGCCCTGCAGCCAGCCGGCCTTGCGCAGCCGGTCGGCCACCTCGAAGGCGCGCGCCTCGTACCAGTCGGCCTCGACGTCGCGCAGGCGCTTGGCCTGCTTGCCGGCGATGGCCTCCTTGATGGTGGGGGCGTTCCAGCGGCGGATGACGATCGGCGGGCCCATCTTCACCGAGAACGCGCCCTGCGCCTTGAGGTGGGCGAGCATCGGGGAGAGCCAGCGGTCGAGGTCGCGGTCGAACCAGTCGATGACCGGGCCCTCGGGCAGGTAGGCCAGGTAGCGCTTGACCTTGGGCAGCTGCCGGTAGAGCACCAGGCCGGCGCCGACGAGCTGGTTGCCCTCGTCGAACCAGCCGATCGACTCCGAGCGCCACTCGGCCTTCACGTCGCCCCAGGACGGGACCTGCATGTGGCTGGCCGAGGCGCGGCTCCTGATGAAGGCGAGGTGCTCCTCGCGGGTGATCGTCCTCAGGCGCAGGCTCATGCTCGGTGCTCCTCGTCGGTCGGGCTGTGGTGGCCCCGGGTTCTCGGGGTGACCCTATCGTCCGGTGGTACCGGCGCCCGTGGGCGCGGGCGTGACGGCGCCCCCGTGCGTACCTGTCTCCTGCAGATACGCGACGGGGGCGCCGAGGGTTCCTGTCGAGCGGGCCGGAAGCGGTCCCGGAGGCCCGGGATCAGCCCCAGAGGCCGCCCCGGGCGATGCCGAGGTAGAAGCCGACGGCGGAGGCGCCGAGCGTGATCATCAGGACGAAGCGCTCGGCGGTGGTGACCGAGACGAACATGCCCCAGAGCCCCGCGACGATGCCGAACAGGCCCGTCCACGAGGTCAGCAGGTGCAGGTTGTAGAAGAACGACGTGGTGAAGGAGACGACGCCCAGCAGCGCGGTCAGCGCCACCAGGGCGTTCTCCCGGGGGTGCGGGTGGCCGTCGGTGTTGAGGGTGAGGGCGGGCATGCGGTGGACGGACTGTGCCATGTGTCCCACCTCCTGGCGTGGAGACGAACGGGCAGGAATCCCGTTCCGTCCAGATTGCGGCGGTTGGACTGGTCTCACAACCCCTATGCGTTTTGTTCGGCCGTACGGGTGCGGGTAGGCTGTGCCGTCTGCACTGGTGTAGTTGTGCCCCCTTGCGCCCTCTTGCGGGCGGCCGCCCGATCGGGTGAGCGGGGCCCGACTGTCGGACCCGGCCGCTACGGTGGGCCGGTGTCGTCACACGCTCCGGTGCCGACGCTGCACAACCCTCCTGCCACGGAGAGACCGTGGCCGTTGAGTCCAAAGGAGGTGGGTTACCCATGCGTCACTACGAGGTGATGGTCATCCTCGACCCCTCGGTCGAGGAGCGCGCTGTCTCCCCCCTGATCGAGAACTTCCTCACCGTCGTCCGCAACGCCGGCGGCAAGGTGGAGAAGGTCGACACCTGGGGTCGTCGCCGTCTGGCTTACGAGATCAACAAGCAGTCCGAGGGCATCTACTCGGTCATCGACCTGAAGGCCACGCCTGAGGTCGTCAAGGAGCTCGACCGCCAGATGGGCCTGAGCGAGTCGGTTCTGCGGACCAAGGTCCTGCGCCCGGACACCCACTGAGCCACCTCTGAGGCCTTCGGGTCTCGGGTAGCTCGCGACCGCTGTTTCACGTGAAACAGCGGTGAACGGACATCTTCCCGAGAGGTCATCACCACCATGGCAGGCGAGACCGTCATCACCCTCGTCGGCAATCTCGTCGACGACCCCGAGCTGCGCTTCACCCCGTCGGGTGCGGCGGTCGCGAAGTTCCGCATCGCGTCCACCCCCCGCACCTTCGACCGTCAGACGAACGAGTGGAAGGACGGCGAGAGCCTCTTCCTCACGTGCAACGTCTGGCGGCAGCCGGCGGAGAACGTGGCCGAGTCGCTGCAGCGCGGCATGCGCGTCATCGTGCAGGGCCGACTGCGCCAGCGGTCTTACGAGACCAAGGAAGGCGAGAAGCGGACGGTCTTCGAGGTCGAGGTCGACGAGGTCGGCCCGAGCCTGCGCTCGGCGACTGCCAAGGTCACCCGGGCCAACCGTTCCGGTGGCCCCGGCGGCCCCGGTGGCGGCTTCGGCGGCCAGCAGGGCGGCCAGGGCGGCCAGGGCGGCGGCGGTGGCAACTGGGGCGGCGGTGGCGGCCAGCAGGGCGGCGGCTGGGGTGGAAACTCCGGCGGCCAGTCCGGCCCCTCCGACGACCCGTGGGCTTCCAGCGCCCCGTCCGGCGGCCAGCAGGGCGGCGGCTGGGGTGCCCCGTCCGGTGGCGGCTTCTCGGAAGAGCCCCCGTTCTAAAGAGCTGACAGATTTCGTGCGGCCCGGCCGCCGGCGTCCCCGGACGCCCGCCGGGTCGTGAACCCCAAATGGAGCACACAATGGCGAAGCCGCCTGCTCGCAAGCCGAAGAAGAAGGTTTGCGTCTTCTGCAAGGACAAGGTCAACTACGTTGACTACAAGGACACGAACCTGCTGCGGAAGTTCATCTCCGACCGCGGCAAGATCCGTGCCCGCCGGGTCACCGGCAACTGCACCCAGCACCAGCGTGACGTCGCCACGGCCGTGAAGAACAGCCGTGAGATGGCGCTGCTGCCCTACACCAGCACCGCGCGCTAAGAGAGGGTGACCAAGTAATGAAGATCATCCTCACGCACGAGGTGCCGGGTCTCGGCTCCGCCGGCGAGGTCGTCGAGGTCAAGGACGGCTACGCCCGCAACTTCCTGGTCCCGCGCGGCTTCGCCATCCGCTGGACCAAGGGTGGCCAGAAGGACGTCGACGCGATCCGTCGCGCCCGCAAGATCCACGCCATCCAGACGCTCGAGGCCGCCAACGAGGTCAAGGGCAAGCTCGAGGGCGTCCAGGTCAAGCTGGCCGTCCGCTCGGGCGACGCCGGCCGTCTGTTCGGCTCGGTGACCCAGTCCGACGTCGTCGAGGCCATCAAGGCCGCCGGCGGCCCGGCCGTGGACAAGCGCGCCGTCGCGATCGCCTCGCCGATCAAGACCGTGGGCACCCACAAGGTCTCGGTCAAGCTGCACTCGGACGTCGTGGCCAACCTCGACGTCGCCGTCGTGGCTGCCTGAACCGCATAGCAGTGGCCCGAGGGCCGGACTCCTCCGCGGAGTCCGGCCCTCGGCGCTTTCCCGGGCCGGGGTTCAGCCCCGGACCGCCCCGGTGACCAGCCACCTGCCGCCGCGGGCGCGCCGGACCATGAACCCGGCGCGGACCAGCATGAACAGGTTCATCGCCCACCACAGCCCGGCCAGCCCGGTGCCCGTCGCCGGGACCGCGAGGGCCGCCGGCGCGAACACGGTCAGGGTCGCGAGCATCGCCCACGCCAGGTACGGGCCGTCCCCGGCGCCCATCAGGACCCCGTCCAACACGAACACCAGGCCGCTCAGCGGCTGGGTGAGCGCGAGCAGCAGCAGCGCGGTGCCCAGCTGCGCCCGCACGGCCGGATCGGGTGTGAACAGCGGGACGTACAGCGGGCGGGCCACGACGACCAGCAGGCCCAGCACGACGCCGGACCCGATGCCCCACTCGACCATCCGCCGGGTGGCCGCCTTCGCCCCCGGGACGTCCGCCGCGCCCAGGTAGCGGCCGATGATCGCCTGGCCGGCGATCGCGATCGCGTCCAGCGCGAAGGCCAGGAAGCTGAACAGCGTCATGGCGATCTGGTGCGCGGCGACCTGGGTGTCGCCGAGCCGGGCGGCCACCGCGGTGGCGATCATCAGCACGGCCCGCAGGCTCACCGTCCGCACCAGCAGCGGACCGCCCGCCCTGGCGCTCGCCCGGATGCCCGTGAGGTCCGGCCGCAGCGAGGCCCGCTCCCGGCGGGCGCCGCGGACCACCACGACCACGTACACGGCGGCCATCCCGGTCTGCGCCAGCACCGTGCCCCAGGCCGAGCCGGCCACGCCGAGCCCGGCTCCGTAGACCAGGCCGGCGTTCAGGCCGATGTTGGCGGTGAAGCCCGCGACGGCGACCACGAGCGGCGTGCGGGTGTCCTGGAGGCCGCGCAGCACGCCGGTGGCGGCCATCACCATGAGCATCGCGGGGATGCCGAGGGAGCTGATCCGCAGGTAGGTCACGGCGTAGGGCGCGGCCGTGTCGGAGGCGCCGAGGACGTCCGCGGCCCAGGGGGCCAGCAGGAGGGTGAGCGCGACCACCGCGACGGACAGGCCCAGGGCGAGCCAGATGCCGTCGACGCCCTGCTGGACGGCGGCCCGGCGGTCCCCGGCGCCGATCCGGCGCGCCACGGCGGCGGTCGTGGCGTAGGCGAGGAAGACGAAGACGCCGGTGGCGGTGGAGAGTGCGGCCGCGGCGACGCCGACGCCGGCCAGCTGGGGGGTGCCGAGGTGGCCGACGATCGCCGAGTCGGCCATCAGGAAGAGCGGCTCGGCGACGAGCGCGCCGAAGGCGGGGACGGCGAGGGCGAGGATCTCGCGGTCGTGCCGGCGTCTGGAGGGTCCGGTGGTGGCGGCGGTCATGCGCTCCAGGTTACTCATCCACAGGTAATGGCTGCTAGTGCCTGTTGTCCATTACTCGAACTGGTGAGTGGCGAGCCCGGCGGGCTCCGCGCCCACAGCCGTCCGGTGGTGTGTGAAGAATTTCTCATGCACAGACCCCGGAAGAGGTAACTCCAGGTCAGAGAGTTGACGTGGGGCCGATGGTCCGGTTATCCACAGGACCTTCCACAGGGGCGTCCACAGCTTTGCGGCAGTTCTCCACAGCCCAGGGCCGCTCGTCCACACCCCCTGTGGATAACCGTGTTGGCTGAAGGGCGTCCGGCCCCTTAGCGTGGGCTCTCCGCCCGACACTCCCACCCGCCCCGGCGTCCGTTTTGTCGGCCCCGTGGCGTACAAAGAGGAGCGGCTCCGCTCCAACTCGCACCACTCGCTGATCGGGGAACACGCGTGACCGGCCCCCAGTACGACGACCACGACGCCCCGCCGCCGGAGGACGACTGGCAGAACGCCGAGGACCCCTTCCCGGCCGGTGCGTTCGACGACGCGCCGTTCCCGGAAGGGCCCGGCGACCGGCTCCCGGTCTCGCGGGGTCGCGGCGGGGGCCAGGGCGACGGCTTCCAGAAGGGCGGGGGCGGGGGTTTCCAGAAGGGCTCCCAGAAGGGTGGGGGCGGCGGTTTCCAGAAGGGCTTCCAGAACGGCAAGGGCGACCGCCGGGACGACGGGGGCCAGGGCGGCGCCGAAGGCTTCGAGCGCGTCCCCCCGCAGGACCTAGCGGCCGAGCAGTCCGTCCTCGGCGGCATGCTGCTGTCCAAGGACGCGATCGCCGACGTCGTCGAGGTGCTCAAGCCGGCCGACTACTACCGGCCCGCGCACGAGATGATCCACGGCGCGATCCTCGACCTCTACGCCCGCGGCGAGCCGGCCGACCCGATCACCGTGGCCGGCGAGCTCACCAAGCGCGGCGAGCTCCAGCGCGTCGGCGGCGCCTCCTACCTGCACACCCTGGTCAACTCCGTCCCGACCGCGGCGAACGCCGAGTACTACGCCCAGATCGTCGCCGAGCGCGGGGTGCTGCGCCGGCTGGTCGAGGCCGGCACCCGGATCGCGGGCATGGGCTACGCGGCCGAGGGCGACGTCGACGAGATCGTCAACGCGGCACAGGCGGAGATCTACGCCGTCACCGAGCAGCGCACCAACGAGGACTACGCCCCGCTCGCCGACATCATGGAGGGCGCCCTCGACGAGATCGAGGCCATCGGCTCGCGCAACGGCCAGATGTCCGGCGTACCGACCGGCTTCGCCGACTTCGACCAGCTCACCAACGGCCTGCACCCGGGCCAGATGATCGTCATCGCGGCCCGTCCCGCCATGGGTAAGTCCACGCTCGCCCTGGACTTCGCCCGGGCCTGCTCGATCCACAACAAGCTGCCGAGCGTCATCTTCTCGCTCGAAATGGGGCGCAACGAGATCGCGATGCGCCTGCTCTCCGCCGAGGCCCGGGTGGCGCTGCACCACATGCGCTCCGGGAACATGACGGACGACGACTGGACGCGGGTCGCCCGCCGCATGCCGGACGTCAGCGAGGCGCCGCTGTTCATCGACGACTCGCCGAACCTGTCGATGATGGAGATCCGGGCCAAGTGCCGCCGGCTCAAGCAGCGCAACGACATCAAGCTGATCGTCATCGACTACCTCCAGCTGATGCAGTCCGGCGGCTCCCGCCGGGCCGAGAACCGCCAGCAGGAGGTCTCGGACATGTCGCGAAACCTGAAGCTGCTGGCCAAGGAGCTGGAGGTGCCGGTGATCGCGCTGTCCCAGCTGAACCGTGGTCCCGAACAGCGCACCGACAAGCGGCCGATGGTCTCCGACCTGCGAGAGTCCGGCTCGATCGAGCAGGACGCCGACATGGTCATCCTGCTGCACCGCGAGGACGCCTACGAGAAGGAGTCCCCGCGCGCGGGCGAGGCCGACCTGATCGTCGCCAAGCACCGTAACGGCCCGACGGCCACGATCACCGTCGCCTTCCAGGGCCACTACTCGCGCTTCGTGGACATGACCCGGGACTGACCCCGGCGCGTTGCGCGGCCTGCTTGTCGCCCTCGCGCTGCGGCCGGGGCGCGTCGTCCCGAAGGCCTCGCCGGTCGACCGGATCCGGCCCGCTCCGGGCCCGGCACCCCCCCTGGCACACCCCTGGCACGGCCTCCGACGTGGGGTGATCAAGGAATCGTGAAAGGGTTGTGTTCGAATGGGCTACCCTCCAGCGCGTGACGATTATCAGATCGCTGCCTCGGTGGGGGGCACACAAGGAGCGCCGTGCCGACCGTGCCGCCGCGCCGGCGAGCAGACTCGGCTGGCTGGACGCCCTGCGGGGCATCGCGGCGCTGGCCGTGGCGGCCCACCACTTCGAGATCTTCAGGCTGATACCGAAGGGCGATGTCATCGCCGCCCACTTCGACCTGGGCTTCTACGGGGTCATCGCGTTCTTCATCGTCAGCGGGTACATCATCCCGGCCTCACTGGAACGCCGCGGTGACGTCCGGGCCTTCTGGATCGGCCGGGTCTTCCGGATCTACCCGGCGCTGATCGTGACCGTGCTCTTCGCCGAGTTCGTCCTGCCGCTCAGCTACCAGGTCGTCAGCTACGACGGCGTCCCGTACCACAAGCTCTGGCTGGCGGCCAACGGCCTGCTGCTGTCGGACATGCTGGGCGTCGTGAACGCGCTCGGCATCTCGTGGACGCTCGCGTACGAGATGCTCTTCTACTTCTTCGTCAGCAGCCTCTTCACGGTGGGCTGGCACCGGCGCAGCACGCCGATCGCGGTCGCGGCGGGGGCGATCGCGCTCGTCCTGGGCGTCTGGATCCCGTCGTACAGCCTGAACCACACCCTCACGGAGACCAACAACCTCGTCGCCGCCACCGTGGTCGTCGTGGTCATGGGCGTGCTCTGCATGCTCAGCGGCAACGCGCCGCTGGCCCGGGTCGGCGGTCTGCTGCTGGGCGGGCTCGGCCTGCTGCTGGTGTTCACCAACGGCCGGGACCCCGCGTACGAGAGCTTCACCATCCTCGCGACGATGTTCGCCGGCACGGTGATCTACCGGGCGCAGCACGGGCAGATCGAGCGCATCGAGGCCTGGCTGTCCGTCGGTTTCGTGGTGGTGGCGGGCGCCATGGTCGGGTGGATGTACAACCGGGACGCGATGGCGCGCGCGACCTCGACCTTCACGTGGCCGGCGTGGACCAACGCCTACCTGGCGGCCTGGGCGTCGTTCGGGCTCTTCTTCCTGCTGCGCAACCGGCGGCTGCCGCGCGTGCTGACCTGGCTGGGCGCGGTGAGCTTCTCGGTCTACCTGCTGCACTGGCCGGTGAAGAAGTTCCTGCTGTGGCGGCTCGGCTGGGACAGCAACCACTACTACGTCAAGCTGGCCGCGATGCCGTTCGCCGAGCGGTGGTCGTGGGTGGCCGGGTACGTCGCCGTGCTGCTGGTGGTCTGCTGGGTGGTGTACCGGCTGGTGGAGATGCCGTTCCAGAACCTGGGCCGCAAGCTGACCAAGGCGGTGAACCGGCGCTGGCCGCCGCAGTCGCTGGAGCCGGCCGCACCGGGAGCGCCGTCGGCCGCCGTACCGGTGCCGCGCCAGGAGTCGGAGCTGGTGGGCGCGGGTTCGTCGGGCGGGGCGGAACGCTCCGGCTGATCCGAGGGACATGAGGGCCGGGGGGGGGGGGGGGGGGGTGGGCGGAGGTCGCGCGGGCGTGGGCGGGGGTCG
>NZ_JBHWGD010000059.1:18024-21829 GCF_042733235.1 Kitasatospora sp. NPDC059722 | reverse complement strand
GGGGGGAGCCTGTCCGGTGCGTTTGCGTGGTTGGGGGGGGGGGGGTGGCCGTGCTGCCCGTGCCCCGCGCCGCCCCCCCCCCCGGGCCCTTCGCGTTCGGCGGTCGCCGTCCTCAGATCGTCACGGTGGCCCGGAAGAGGGTGGTGGCCGTGCCGGCGAGGCGGGTGGGGGTGCCGGTGGCGGGGAGGAAGGCGGACTCGCCGCGGGAGAGGTCGAGGACGGTGCCGTCGGGGCCGGTGAGGCGGGCCGTGCCGGCGGTGCAGAGCAGGATCTGCGGGGTGCGGCCGTCGATCTCGCGGTCGGTGCCGTCCAGCCGGAAGCGGGAGAGGCGGAACTCGTCGATCGGGACGGGGTAGAGCTCCTCGCCCGGGGTGCCGTCCACCGGGGTGGGGTGGAGGACGTCGGGGGCGCCGGCCTCGAAGACGACCACCTTCATGAGCTCGGGCACGTCGATGTGCTTGGGCGTGAGGCCCGCGCGCAGCACGTTGTCGGAGTTGGCCTGGAGCTCGACGCAGACGCCGTGCAGGTAGGCGTGCGGCACGCCGGCGCCCAGGTAGAGGGCCTCGCCCGGGTGCAGCCGGAAGTGGTTGAGCAGCAGGCCGGCGATCAGGCCGCGGTCGCCGGGGAAGTCGCGGGTGATCCGGGCGTACGCCGCGTAGGGGCCCTGCGGGTCCTCCTTGGCGGCGAGGTCCACCTGCGCGGCGGCCTGCCGGACGGCGTCGGCCGCAGTTGCGTCGTCCATGGTGAGGATCGCGGCCAGCGCGCGGCGCAGCGCCTCGGGCTCGTCCCCGGCGCTCAGCAGCTCGATGACCGGGGCGAGCGCGGGCACCGCCAGGCCGGCCAGCAGCGCGGCCGCCTCGGCGGCCGGGCGGAAGCCGCACAGGCCCTCGAACTCATCGAGCGCGCAGATGAGTTCGGGCTTGTGGTTGGCGTCGCGGTAGTTCCGCCGGGGGGCGTCCAGCGGGATGCCGAGGGCGTTCTCGGCGGCGAAGCCGGCCCGGGCCTGGTCGAGCGTGGGGTGGGCCTGGATGGAGATCGGGATGCCGGCCGCGAGGATCTTGAGCAGGAACGGCAGGGTGGGGCCGAAGCGGGCGACGGTCGCGGTGCCGAGCTCGCCCTCGGGGTCCGCGGCGATCAGCTCGTCCAGCGGGCGTGGCCCCGCGCCCCGGTCCGTGCGGGAGGGGTCGCCGGGGTGGGCGCCCATCCACAGTTCGGCCTGCGGCTCGCCGGTGGGGTCCTGCCCGAGGAGTTCGGGGAGGGCGGTGGCCGATCCCCAGGCGTACGGGCGGATGGTGTTGACGAGCCTGTCCATGCGCGCGGTCCTACTCCTTCGCTGCGGTGGCGGGTGTGCCGGATCGTCGGCCAGCGGATCGTCCTCGGCGGGCCGGGCGGGCGGTCCGGGCCGGGGCGAGGCATCGACCCTAGCCGACGCGCGTCACGTGAGGGGAAACGGCGGGCGTCCGGTGCGAGTGCCGTGGTCGCGGCGGCGATCGGGCCGGGGTCCGGCAGGTGCGGTAGTAGGATGCCAGGACCCAGTTGTTTCCACCGTGCGCAGCAGTTTCCGCCGCGGAACCCCTCGGCGGGCCGCCGACGGGAGCGGCGTTCCGGAGTGCGGGCGCGACGGTGACCGGCACTCCCGCCATTGGCCGAGAGGTTTGTACGTGACCGTGAACCAGCCGCGTTTTGCTGATCTCGGCAAGGTGCTGGTGATCATTCCGACGTTCAACGAGGCGGAGAACGTCGAGCGGATCGTCGGACGGGTCCGCACCTCGGTGCCCGAGGCGCACGTCCTGGTGGCCGACGACAACAGCCCCGACGGCACCGGTGAGCTCGCCGACAAGCTGGCCGCCGAGGACCAGCACGTGCACGTCCTGCACCGCAAGGGCAAGGAGGGCCTGGGCGCCGCCTACCTCGCGGGCTTCCGCTGGGGCATCGACAACGGCTACGACGTCCTGGTCGAGATGGACGCGGACGGCTCGCACCAGCCCGAGGAGCTCGACCGGCTGCTCGCCGCGCTGCGCGGCGCCGACCTGGTGCTCGGCTCCCGCTGGGTGCCCGGCGGCCGGGTGGTGAACTGGCCGAAGTCGCGCCTGCTGCTCTCCCGCGGCGGCTCCACCTACTCGCGCCTGATGCTGGGCGTGCCGATCCGCGACGTCACCGGCGGCTACCGCGCCTTCCGCAAGGAGACGCTGCTCGGTCTGGGCATGGACGAGGTGGCCTCGGCCGGCTACTGCTTCCAGGTCGACCTGGCCTGGCGCACGGTGAAGGCCGGCTTCAAGGTCGCCGAGGTGCCGATCACCTTCGTCGAGCGCGAGCTGGGCGCGTCCAAGATGAGCCGCAGCATCGTGATCGAGGCGCTCTGGCGGGTGACCTCGTGGGGCATCGCGGACCGGGTGGCCCGGCTGCGGGGCGCGAAGCGGCGCTGAACCCCTGACGTTCCGGGCGAAGGGCCCGCCGGCTGTGTGAACAGCGGGCGGGCCCTTCGTCGTGTCCGCGGTCGTGCGCGGGTCGGGCCGACTCTCAGCAGCCGCCCTTGAGGGCGCTCTCCGGGAGGTACTGGTCGGCCCAGACGGCCAGCTCGTCGAGCGCGGGGCGCAGGGCCGTGCCCGCGTCGGTGAGGCGGTAGCTCACGCGCAGCGGCGGGCCCGCGTCGACCTCGCGCAGGACCAGACCGGCCTCGGTCAGCTCGGTGAGGCGGTCGGAGAGCATGCGCTCGCTGATGCCGGGGACGGCGCGGCGCAGCTCGGAGAAGTAGGCGGGGCCGCCGTGGTTGAGCACGCCCACGAGCAGGCCCGTCCAGCGCTTGCCGAGCAGCGTGAACACCCGGGTGAGGGCCAGCTCGACGTTGAAGCAGGTGCGCTGTTCGGCGCACGCGTCGGAGGCGGCCGGTTGGCGGTCGGTCACTACCTCGTGCTCGGACATGGCTCCAGCGTACCTGACCGATCCCTAGTGACTGCAGAAAAGTAAGCTGCTACGGTAGTTGCAGCTGCGTGGGAAACGGCAGCTACTTATCCGATGGAGGTACCGTCATGCCCACCCTGCTCCACATCGACTCGTCCGCCGTCGCCGACGGCTCCGTCTCCCGCGAGGTCTCGGCGGCGTTCCGGGCCGCCTGGCAGGCCCAGCACCCCGAGGGCACGGTGGTCTACCGCGACCTCGCCGCCGATCCGGTCCCACACCTCGACGTGCACGGGATCTCGGCGACCTTCGTCCCCGCCGGGGGCCGCACCGCCGAGCAGGACGCCGCGCTCGCCCTGCGCGAGGAGCTGATGACCGAGCTGGAGCAGGCCGACGCGATCGTCATCGGCAGCCCGATGTACAACTTCACGATCCCGTCCACCCTCAAGGCCTGGCTCGACCAGGTCATCCTCATGGGCCGCACCGCCGGCGAGACGCCCTCCGCCAAGGGCACCCCGGTCACCGTGGTCGCCGCCCGCGGCGGCTCCTACGCGCCCGGCGCGCCGCGCGAGCCGTACGAGTTCGTCACCACCTACCTGGAGAAGGTGCTGACCGGGATGCTCGGGCTGGAGGTCGACTTCATCGTCCCCGAGTTCACCCTGGCGCCGAAGGTGCCGGCGATGGCCGACTTCGTCCGGAACGCCGCCGACTCCAAGGCCCGCGCGCTGGAGGACGCCGCCCGCAGGGCCAAGGAGCTCGCCGCCTGAGGCCCGGCCCGCCCGCCGACGTGACCCTCGCCGGGGGGGGGGGGGGCGCCCCCCCGGCGGGCGGCGGGGGGGCGGGGCGGCCGCGCACGCATGTAGTGGTCTGGGCGGGGGGGGGGGTGAGAGCGCCCCGCCCGCCACAC
>NZ_JBHWGD010000059.1:13430-18014 GCF_042733235.1 Kitasatospora sp. NPDC059722 | reverse complement strand
CTCGGCCCGCGCGCTGGAGACCGCCGCCCGCTGGGCCACGGACCTCGCCGCCTGAGCCCGGGCCCGCCCGCCGTGGTGACCCACGCCGGACGGCGCGCCCGCCCGGGCGCGCCTTCCGCGTATTCGGGCGCCCGTTCTCCCATGCTGTAGGGCGCAGACCGGTGGGGCGCAGAGAGCCCGGCCGCCGACCAGAGGGAGCAACCCGTGACGTCGTCCCCGCCCGAGGAGAGCGCCGACGCGGACCGCGCGGAGACCGGGGAACAGCCCGTCCGGCCGCTGGAGATCGATGTCTTCACCGGCCCCGAGTCGGCCTTCTTCGCCACCTCCACCCTGATCCTCGGCGAGCGCACCGCGATCCTGGTCGACGCCCAGCTCACCCGCAGCGCCGGACGCGAACTCGCCGAGTGGGTGGCCGGCAAGGGGCGGCGCCTGCTCGCCATCGTCGTCACCCACCACCACGCGGACCACTACTTCGGCGCCGAGGAGGTGCTGAAGCTCTTCCCCGAGGCCCAGCTGCTCGCCGCACCGGCGGTCGTCGACGGCATCCACCGCACCGTCGCCGCCAAGGTCGCCCAGTGGAAGCCCGTGTACGGCGACGACATCCCCGACCACCCGCTGATCCCGGCCCCGCTGCTGCCGCAGCCGCTGATGCTCGACCGCCAGGTGATCCCCGTGCTCATGCTCGGGCAGGGCGACTGCGGCGACTCCACCGTCGTCCACGTGCCCAGCGTCCGCACCGTGATCGCCGGGGACTTCGTCTACAACGGCACCCACGTGTGGACCGCCGACACCACCCCCGCGCAGCGCGTCACCTGGGGCCACAACCTCGGACGCATCGCCGACCTCGATGTCGACCGGGTGATCGCCGGGCACCGGGCGCCCGACCAGGGCCACGACGCGACCCGGGTGCTCGCCTTCACCGGCGAGTACCTGCAGGACTTCGACCGGCTGCTGGCCGAGCACCCGGACGACGCGGAGGCGCTGGTCACGGCGGTGAACGAGCGGTACGGGGAGCTGACGCTGCCGGTCGTCCTGGAGCTGGGCGCGGCGGCGAACGTCGCGCGGGCGGCCGAGGAGTCGCCGGACGGGGACGACGATGTGGTGGAGGGCGAGGAGGACGAGGAGGACGAGGAGGACGCGGCCGGGTAGGGCGGATACTGGCCGCATGACGCCGTACGACGTGATCGTTCCGGCGGGCGGGGCCGCCCGGCGCCTCGGCGGGGCCGACAAACCCGGGCTGACCGTCGGCGAGACCACCCTGCTCGACCGGGTGCTCGCCGCCTGCACCGGAGCCCGCACCACCGTCGTGGTCGGCCCGGACCGCCCCACCACCCGCACCGGCGTCCGCTGGACCCGCGAGCAGCCGCCCGGCGGCGGGCCGGTCGCCGCCGTCGCGGCCGGGCTCGACCTGGTCGACGCCGCGACGGTGCTGCTGCTCGCCGCCGACCTGCCGTTCCTCGACCGGCGCACGGTCGAGCGGCTCGTCACCGCCCTCGACGACGCGCAACCGACGGTCGAGGCGGCCGTCCTGGTGGACGCCGGCGGCCGCGACCAGCCCCTCGCCGCCGCCTACCGCACCGCCGCCCTGCGCAGTGCCCTGGCCGCCCTCGGCGACCCGTCCGGCCTCCCGCTGCGCCGCCTCACCGGCGGCCTGGGACGGCTGCTGGTCGCGGACACGGACAACGTGGCGTACGACTGCGACACGTGGGAGGACCTGGAACGGGCCCGCGAGTGGGACCGGGACGGGAGGTAGGGGGAGCAGAGGACCGTGCCACAGGTGCTGCGGACGGGTGCTCACCAGGCGGCGGGCGGGGTCGTGAGGGAAACGACGCGCCCCGCACACCGGGGGAACATCCCGGGGAAACCGCCGATCAGGCAGCATGGGGCGCATGGAGCGCACGCTGGATGACTGGATCGCGGAGGTCCGCGCCGAACTCGGGATCGACCTGGACGTCGATGTCCGTGGCCTGTTGGACCTCACCCGGGTGGTCGCGCACGGGGTGGCCAGGCCGGCCGCACCGCTGACCGCCTTTCTGATCGGGTACGCGGCCGCCCAGCAGGGCGGCGGCCCCGAGGCCGTCGCCGAGGCGGCCCGCCGCACCGCCGTGCTCGCCGAGCGCTGGAGCGCGCCGGACGCGCCGGACGCGCCGGACAGGCCGGGCCGGCCGTGACGGCCGTCGAGGAGACCGCCGTGACCGCGCCCCCGGCCGGGCCCGGCACCATGGCCTGGCCACTGGCCCGCGAGACCGCCCGCCGGGCCGGGCTGCGCCCGCTGCCGCCGGTCGTGCTGCCGCTCGCCGCCGCCCTCGGCCACACGCTCGCCGAGCCGCTGGCCGCCCTCACCGACCTGCCCCCCTTCGACACCTCCGCCATGGACGGCTGGGCGGTCGCCGGCCCCGGCCCCTGGCGGGTCGCCGGGCGGCTGCTGGCCGGGCGGGCCGCCGTCGCGCCGCTGGCCGACGGCACCGCCGTCGAGATCGCCACCGGCGCCCAACTGCCGCCCGGTGCCACCGCCGTGCTGCGCCGCGAACACGGCTCGACGGACGGCGCGCTGCTGCGGGACTGCGGTCCCCGGCCGACGACCACCGGCCAGGACGTCCGTCCGCGCGGCCAGGAGTGCCGCCGGGGCGAGGCATTGCTGCCCGGTGGCACCCCCGTCGACGCGGCGGTGCTCGGCCTCGCCGCCGCCTGCGGCCACGACCGGCTTCCGGTCCGCCGCCGCCCGGTCGTCGAACTCCTCGTCCTCGGTGACGAGTTGGTCGCGTCCGGGGTGCCGGGGCCCGGTCTCGTCCGGGACGCGCTCGGACCGATGCTGGCGCCGTGGCTGCGGGCGTGCGGTGCCGAGGTGGCCGAAGTCCGCTCCGTCCGGGACGACTTCGGTCTGCTGCGGGACGCGCTCCGGCACTCCACCGCCGACGTCGTCGTCACCACCGGCGGCACCGCGGCCGGCCCGGTCGACTTCCTGCACCGCGCGCTCGACGAGGTCGGCGCCCGGCTGCTGGTCGACGGCGTCGCCGTCCGCCCCGGCCACCCGATGCTGCTCGCCGAACTGCCACCGGGCGGGCTCCCGGGCGAACTCCCCGGCGGTCGCCACCTGGTGGGCCTGCCGGGCAACCCGCTGGCCGCCGTCGCCGGCACCGTCACGCTCGCGCTGCCGCTGCTGCACGCCCGCAGCGGCCGGCCCGCCGGCGGCCCGGCCCCCGCGCCCGCCGCCGTCCCGCTGGCCGGGCACCCGACGGACACCCGGCTGCTGCCCGTCCGGCGCACCGCCGACGGCGTCGTCCCGCTCGCCTTCGACGGGCCCGCCATGCTGCGCGGCCTGGCCCGGGCCGAGGCGCTCGCCGTCGTCCCGCCGGGCGGTGCGCAGGCCGGCGACCTCGTCGAGCTGCTGGAGGCTCCGTGAGCGGGCGAACCGAGGAGGGGCGCGCATGAGCAAGCTCCTGCGCGGGCCCGCGCCGGGCACCGAACCGTGGGCGGACGCCGGGATCGTGCTGCCCGCCCGGCGCAGCGCGCCCGCCGTCCGGCAGGTCGGCTCGCGGCTGCTGCTCGCGCTCGCCGTCCTGGTCGCCACCACGGTGATCGTCTACCTCGACCGGGACGGCTACAACGACAACGCCGGCGGCGGGCTCGACTTCCTCGACTCCGCGTACTACGCGACCGTGACGCTCTCCACCACCGGCTACGGCGACATCACGCCGTACAGCTCGGGCGCCCGGCTCACCAACATCCTGGTGATCACCCCGCTGCGCGTGCTGTTCCTGATCATCCTGGTCGGCACCACGCTAGAGGTGCTCACCGAACGCACCCGCCAGCAGTGGCGGTTGAACCGCTGGAGGTCCACCGTGCGCGAGCACACCGTCGTGATCGGGTACGGCACGAAGGGCCGCAGCGCCGGCGACACGCTGCTCGGGCAGGGCGTCAAGAAGGACGAGATCGTCGTCGTCGACCCGCAGCGCAAGGTGATCGAACACGCCTCCCAGCACGGGCTCGTCGGCGTCGTCGGCGACGCCACCCGCACCGACACCCTGCTGCGCGCGGCGCTGCCGACGGCCGCCCGGGTCGTCGTCGCGCCCGAGCGGGACGACACCGCCGTCCTGGTCACGCTGACGGCGCGCCAGCTCAACAAGGCCGCCACCGTGGTCGCGGCCGTCCGCGAGGACGAGAACGCGCCGCTGCTGCGCCAGAGCGGCGCGGACGTCGTCGTCACCAGCTCCAGTTCGGCCGGCCGGCTGCTCGGGCTGTCCATGCTCAGCCCGCACGCCGGGGCGGTCATGGAGGACCTGCTCACCTACGGCAACGGCCTGGACGTCGTCGAGCGGCCGGTCACCCGGGCCGAGGCCGGGCACAGCCCGCGCGCGTGCGAGGACCTCGTGGTGGCGGTGGTCCGCGGCCGGCGGGTGATCAACTACACCGAGCCGGAGGCCGCCGTGCTCCAGCTCACCGACCGGGTGATCGTCATCAAGTCGGCGGGGTGAGTCGGGGCCCCGGGGGGGGGGGGGAACGCCCCCTCGGCGGCCCCCGGCGCCGGGGTCTCGGTCTGTGACTCCCCCACGAGCGCCCGCGGCGGGGGCCGGGCGGGGGCGG
>NZ_JBHWGD010000059.1:0-13420 GCF_042733235.1 Kitasatospora sp. NPDC059722 | reverse complement strand
GCCCTCTCGCTGTTGTCTCTAGTGCGGGGGGGTGTGCGGGGGCGTCGACACGAGCCCCCCGCCGACCCCCCCCGGGGGGGGGGGGTTGTCCCACCCCCCCGGCCCCAAGCCGTTGCCCCGGGCCGGGGGCGGCGCGCAGTAGGTTCGGGGCATGCATGCGATGACGATTCCCGTACCCGGTGGTCCCGAGGCGCTCGTCTGGGCGGAGGTGCCGGACCCGGTGCCCGGTGAGGGCGAGGTGCTGGTCGACGTGGTGGCCACCGCCGTCAACCGGGCCGACCTGCTCCAGCGGCAGGGCTTCTACAACCCGCCGCCCGGCTCCCCGGTGTACCCGGGGCTCGAATGCGCCGGGCGGATCGCCGCCCTCGGGCCGGGCGTGTCCGGCTGGGCCGTCGGCGACGAGGTGTGCGCGCTGCTGGCCGGCGGCGGCTACGCGCAGCGCGTCGCGGTGCCGACCGGGCAGCTGCTGCCGCTGCCGAAGGGGCTCGGCTTCGAGGAGGCCGCGGCGCTGCCCGAGGTGGCCTGCACGGTGTGGTCCAACGTCTTCCTCACCGCGCACCTGCGGCCCGGCGAGACCGTGCTGGTGCACGGCGGCGCCAGCGGCATCGGGACGATGGCGATCCAGCTGGCCAAGGCCGTCGGCGCCCGGGTGGCGGTCACGGCCGGCAGCGCCGGGAAGCTCGCGCGGTGCGCCGAGCTCGGGGCGGACATCGTGATCGACTACCGGGAGCAGGACTTCGTCGAGGCGCTCCGGGAGGCCACCGACGGGGCCGGGGCGGACGTGATCCTCGACATCATGGGCGCCAAGTACCTGCAGCGGAACGTCGACGCGCTCGCCGTCAACGGACGGCTGGTGATCATCGGGCTGCAGGGCGGGGTGAAGGGCGAGCTGGACCTCAACACGCTGCTGCGCAAGCGCGGCGCGGTCGTCGCCACCAACCTGCGCGGGCGGCCGCTGGCCGAGAAGGCGGCGATCGTGGCGGCGGTGCGGGAGCACGTGTGGCCGCTGGTCGAGTCGGGCGTGGTCAAGCCGGTCGTCGACCGGGTGCTGCCGCTGACGGAGGCCGGGGTGGCGCACGGGGTGCTGGAGCGGGGGGAGCAGGTGGGCAAGGTCGTGCTGCGGGCCTGAGGCCTTGCGGGTGCGGCGGTACCAGCACCCGAGGGGCGTCCGAAATGCCCTGATTGCCGGAGTGTGTGAGGCTGGTCCGGAGCTGTCCCGCCGCCGACCCCGCCCCGCGCGGTCGGCCGTCGGAAGGACCTCCGACCGTGGCCGCACCAACGCACGCGCACCTCGGGCCGCTGCCCGCCGCTCCCTCCCGCCGCCCCGCCCGGGCCCGCCGGCTGGCCGCGGCGGCCGTGCTCGGGCTGGTCCTGCCGCTGGCCGCCGCGACGGTGGCCGTCGCCGCCCCCGGACCGGGGGCGGCGAGCTCGGCGGAGGCCGCGGACCGGGCCGACGGCGCGGACCGGTCGGACGGGCCGGACGGGTCCGGCTGGTCCGGGGGCGCCGTCCCGTCCGCCGCGCCGCCGGAGCGTGCGGCCACCCACTCCCGCCCGGACGACTGGGACCCGCGCGCCCACCGCCACCGGCCCGCCGCGCCGGAGCAGGCGCCGGACACATCGCCGCAGCAGGCGCCGGACCAGGCGCCCGACCAGGCGTCCGACGGGGCCGTCGAGCAGGCCCCGGACCAGTCCGCCGAACAGGCTCCCGGGACCGCCGACGCCGACGCCCCGGACACCCCGGCCGACGACGCGGCCCCGGACACCGCCGCGACGGCCGCCACGCAGGCCATCGCCGCCCCCACCGTGATCCCGGCCCGCTGGGGCGACGCCTCCACCCTGCAGCTCCCCCTCGGCGCCGGCCTGGGCCTCATCGGCTGCGGCCTCGGCCTGGTCGGCCTGCGTCTGCGCAGGGGCTGGTAACCGCCCGACGGGAGACGGGCGGCGGGGCGGGGCGGCCGTGTGCGCGGGGGCTCGGATCCGGCGGAGGAGGGTCGGTGCGGCGCGGGTGGGTGTGGGGGAGGTTGTGTGCGGGGTTGCGGTGGATCGGGGGGTGGTGCGGCGGTGCGGCGCGCGAGAACTGAGTATCCGTACGGATTCCCGAGGGGCCGGCCGGGGCGTACCGTCGGGACCGGCCGTGCGGGCCGGGGGCTTCCGCCCGACCAACCCCAGTGAGAGAGAATGTTGTTCATGACGAATCCGATGAACGAGAGCTCGTCGCAGGACGGCCAGAAGGTGCTGATCCTCGGACCGGACGGGATGCCGGTGGGCCAGGGGTTCGCGGGCCCGGCGGGGGACGACGAGGGCGAGGGGCCGCGCGAGCTCCCGGTGACCGAGATGGTCGAGCAGCCCGCCAAGGTCATGCGGATCGGCAGCATGATCAAGCAGCTGCTGGAGGAGGTCCGGGCGGCGCCCCTCGACGAGGCCAGCCGGGCGCGGCTGAAGGACATCCACGCGAGCTCCATCAAGGAGCTGGAACTGGGCCTGGCTCCCGAGCTGGTCGCCGAGCTGGAGCGGCTGTCGCTGCCGTTCACCGAGGACTCCATCCCGACCGAGGCGGAGCTGCGGATCGCGCAGGCCCAGCTGGTCGGCTGGCTGGAGGGGCTGTTCCACGGGATCCAGACCGCGCTGTTCGCGCAGCAGATGGCCGCGCGGGCGCAGCTGGAGCAGATGCGCCGGGCGCTGCCGCCCGGGCTGCACGGCGGCGAGCCGGACGAGGACGAGCCCGGCCAGGGCCGCGGGATCCGCTCCGGCCCGTACCTGTAGGCCCACCCGCGGCCCGCGGCGACACCCGCGGGCCGCGCCCGCACGGCGCACCCGCCGGTCGTACCGGGACGGCCCGCCGCCGGGCGGGCTACCGGCGGGTAGCCACCGGGCCGATCCCCGCGGAGCGGCCCTGGACCGATCACCGTCGGCGGGAGCCGATACCCTGGCCCCCTGTCGCAGGCCGGTGCAGCCGCCGCGGCAGGGGGCCGGGCCGGCCGACGGGCCCGGACCGCAGCACGTACGGACGAGACCGAACGTCACGGTCGCGGCGGTGACGCCCGCGCCGAGGGGGAGCAGCAGATGAGCGAGCACGGCAACGCGGCGGTCGAGGGCTACTCCCTGGGCAACGGCCGCTACGTGTTGCAGCGGCTGCTGGGCGAGGGCGGCATGGCATCCGTGCACCTCGCGTTCGACAGCGTGCTGGGCCGCCAGGTCGCGCTGAAGAGCATGCACAGCGAGCTGGGCCGGGACGACTCGTTCAAGGAGCGGTTCCGCCGCGAGGCGCAGGCGGTGGCCCGCCTGGAGCACCCGAACATCGTCACGGTGTACGACAGCGGCGAGGACGTCGCCCCCGACGGCTCCAGCACGCCGTACATCGTCATGCAGCTGATCGACGGCAAGGGCCTGCGCGAGACGATCAACGAGGCCGTCGCGCAGTACGGCGCGATGCCGACCGAGGAGGCCCTGCGGGTCACCATCGGCGTGCTGAACGCGCTGGAGGCCTCGCACGACATGGGTCTCGTGCACCGCGACATCAAGCCCGGCAACGTCATGTTCGACCGCAAGGGCAACGTCAAGGTCATGGACTTCGGCATCGCCCGGGCGCTGGAATCCGGCGTCACGTCGATGACCCAGACCGGCATGGTGGTCGGCACCCCGCAGTACCTGTCGCCCGAGCAGGCCCTCGGCAAGCCGGTCGACGCCCGCTCCGACCTGTACTCGGTCGGCGTGATGCTCTTCGAGATGCTCACCGGCCAGCTGGTCTTCGACGGCGACTCGGCGTTCTCGATCGCCTACAAGCACGTGCAGGAGGAGCCGCCGGCGCCGTCCACGATGAACCCGTCGCTCCCGCCGGCGGTGGACGCGTTCGTGGCCCAGGCGCTGCGCAAGGACCCGGCGCACCGCTTCGCGAGCGCCGAGGCCATGCGGGACGAGGCGGAGCGGCTGATCGCCGAGCTCAAGGGCGGCGGCGGGCACTCGCTGCAGGCGAGCACGCCGCTGGTGATCAACGAGGGCCCGCGCTCGGTGCACGCCGCGCCGCAGAACCCGGCCACGCCGCACCCGCAGTACCTCCAGCAGGGCGGTGCGCCGCAGCAGCCGCAGTACCAGACCCCGCCGCCGGCCTACCAGACCCCGCGTCCGCAGGCGCCGCAGACGCCGCACCCCTTCCCGCAGCAGCAGCCGCAGTACCAGACCCCGCCGCCGGCGTACCAGACGCCGCAGCCGTTCCAGCGGCCCGCGCACACCCCGCCGCCGCAGCCCGTGCCGCCGTACCGGCCGAACCCGGCCCCGGCGGCCGGCGGGGGCGGCTGCTCGACGGCGGCCGTGGTCATCATGATCATCATCGGTGTGCTCGTCCTGGCGGGCATCATCATCGCGATCGTGATCAACAAGGCGAAGAACAACACCCACAGCACCACGTACGGCAGTGCCGCGCCGTCCGCCGTGGTGCTGGTGCTGGACGCCCCGGAGCGCTCCGGCCTGCTCTGACCGGTCGCGGCCGGATCGGGCGTGTCACGGCGCGCGCCGGAGGCGGTAGCGTTCGGGGATACGAAAGCGACAGGGCACCGCGATCCGAGCGAACGCCCGGGGCGAGGAGCGATGGCACAGACGCAGCATCCGGACGACGACGAGGGCGCCCGGGCGGCCGGCCGGACCGGCGGGGCCCCGCAGCCGAGCGTGCCCGGGAGCGACGCCGCGACCAGCGCGTTCCCGCCGGTGCCGCCCGGCGGCCCGCAGACCCCCGGGCGCGGCACCGCCGCCCCCCTGGGGACGGTCGGTGACGGCCGCTACCGGATGACCCACCGGCTCGGCCGCGGCGGCATGGCCGAGGTCTTCGCCGCCGAGGACATCCGGCTCGGCCGGACCGTCGCGGTCAAGCTGCTGCGCGGCGAGCTCGCCCAGGACGACATCGCCCGGGCGCGGTTCACCCGCGAGGCGCACGCCGTCGCGGCCCTCAACCACCACTCGATCGTCTCGGTCTACGACACGGGCGAGGAGTACTTCGGCGACGAGTCCACCCCGTACATCGTGATGGAGCTGGTCGAGGGCCGGACCGTCCGCGAACTGCTGGTGGACGAGGCCGCGCCGCCGGTCGACCAGGCGCTGATCATCATCGCCGGGGTGCTGGAGGCGCTCGCCTACAGCCACCGGCACGGCATCGTGCACCGCGACATCAAGCCCGCCAACGTGATCATCACGACCACCGGCGCGGTCAAGGTGATGGACTTCGGCATCGCCCGCGCGCTGACCGGCGGGGCCACCACCATGACCCAGACCGGCATGGTGATGGGCACCCCGCAGTACCTGTCGCCCGAGCAGGCCCTCGGCAAGCCGGTCGACCACCGCTCCGACCTCTACGCGGCCGGCTGCATGCTCTACGAGCTGCTGACGCTGCGCCCGCCGTTCACCGGCGACACCCCGCTCTCGGTGGTCTACCAGCACGTCCAGGACCCGCCGGTGCCGCCCTCGCAGGCCAACAGCCGGGTGCCGGTCGGCCTCGACGGGATCGTGCTGCGCTCGCTCGCGAAGAACCCGGACGACCGCTTCCAGGACGCCGACGAGTTCCGCGCGCACGTCCAGCACGCGCTGCGCGAGATGCACGGCGCGGCCGGGGCCGGCTGGGCCGGCGCCACGGCCGGGCTGCCCGCGGCGCCCGGCGACACCGGCGCCACGCAGGTGATCCGGCCGGACCAGACGGCGGCCACCGCGGCCTTCGGCGCGATCGGCGCGGGCGACGCGACCTCGGTGCTGCCGTACCACGGCGGCCGGCCGCCCGCGGGCCCGCACACCCCGTCCTCGCCCTACCAGGGCCCCGGCGGCCCCTACGACGACGGCCACGACGGCGGGGACGACGACGGGTACGGGCGGCGGCGCGGGCCGTGGGGCTGGGTGGCCGGCATCGCGGCCGTCCTGGTCGCGGCCGGCGTCGGCATCGCGCTCGCGCTCAGCGGCGGTGGCGGTGGCGGCGGTGGCGGCGGCACCAACCTCGGTCCCAGCACGCCCGCCCCGGCGGTGAGCAGCACCGACGCCACCACGCCGCCCGCGAGCGGCAGCCAGAGTCCGCCGGCCTCCAACACGAACAGCCGGAAGCCCTCGCAGCCGACCGACAACGGCAACTACGGCGGCGGCAACGGCGGCACCAACATGTCGCCGCAGCCGACGAACAAGCACACGCAGAGCCAGACGCCGACGCCGACCGGGACGCACTCCCCGACCGCCTCCTCGTCGGCGTCCAGCACCCCGACGACGGCGCCGTCGACGCCGAGCGGCGGCGGCAGCACGCCGACCGGCGCGAACCCGGGGACCAGCCAGCCGGCGCCGCCGACGGGCAAGCCCCCGATCACGCCGCCGCCGACGCTCGGCTGATCGGGGGCTGAACCGGCTTCCGGCCGGGGTCAGTTGGCGAAGGCGTCCAGGACCTGTTCGTACTCCTGGCACCACCACGCCAACTGGCCCGCGGAGGCGGGGTACAGCGGGTCGGCCCGGTGGTCGCCCCGCTGGTAGCGCCACTGCAGCATCCAGAAGTCGTTCAGCCGCTCCCACCAGACCCGGTGGGCGGCGGCGGCGAGGTGTTCGGGGGTGGCGGCGCCGGTGGCCCGGTAGGCCTGCGAGTAGTGCCGGACCCGGACGAGGTCGAGCGTGCCCGTCGTCCGGTCGTTGAAGAGCAGGGTGGCGGCGCGGACGGCCTCCTCGGCGCGCGGCTGCGGGCCGAGCTTGTCCCAGTCCAGGACGGCCACGACGCCGTCCGCCCCGGGTGCGCCGGGGGCGTCGAGCGCCGCCGGGTGGAGCAGGTTGAGGCCGTGGAAGTCGCCGTGGGTCCAGCCGGTGGGCGGGGCGGCCTGCGGGGCGGGGCGGCGGTGGGCGTGGTCGGCGAGCAGTTCCAGCCGTTCGGCGAGCCGGCGTTCGACCAGGGCGTCGAGGTCGCCGTGGGGGCGGTGGGCGCGGGCGTGTCCGAGCAGGTCGCGGGCGAGGTCGGCGCTGTCGAGCGGGTCGGCGCTGCGGTAGCCGTCGGGCTGGTCGAGCGGGGCGCAGACGTCGTCGAGCGCGCCGTGCAGGTGGCCGAGCAGCGCGCCGAGAGCGTCGCACTGCGGCAGGGGGAGCTCCGTACCGTGCCGGTGTCGGCCATCCACCCACGGGAACACGGCGAACAGCCGGCCGCCGGAGGAGGCCACCGTCCCGGCGCCGTCGGTGCGGGTCAGCGGGGGTGCGACGGGCAGGCCGAGGGCGTGCAGCGCGGCCATGGCGCGGTGGTGGGCGACGATCTTCGGACGGTTGGCGGTGGCGGCGTCGACGTAGCACTTCAAGAAATGGGGACCGGCCTCGGTCACGACCCGGTAGCCGCGGTTGAGCAGGCCCTCGGCGACCGGTTCGGCGGTCAGTATCCGTCCGATCGGGTAGCGGCACAGCACCTCGGCCAGGGCGGCGCGCGGGACGGGCGGGCTGAGGGTCCCTATCGGCGGGGCGGCGAGGTCGGGGCGGGCCGGGGCGCAGGCGAGGGTCTGGCTGAAAGTCACAGCCAGAGGTTATGGCCCCCTGGCGGGGGCCCTTGACAAGTCGTCAGAACTGTGATGCTGCCCGGGCTCAGTGCTGCTGGTCGGCCTGGTGCCGGGCCACGAAGGCCGCCGCCTGGGTGCGCCGCTCCATGCCCATCTTGGCGAGCAGACTGGAGACGTAGTTCTTCACCGTCTTCTCGGCCAGGTGCAACTCGTTGCCGATCTGACGATTCGTCATCCCCTCGCCGATCAGATCGAGGATCCGGCGCTCCTGCTTGGTGAGCTGGGCGAGCCGTTCGTCCTCCTTCTCGCCGCCGTCGCGCAGCCGGGCGAGCACCCGGCTGGTGGCGACCGGGTCGAGCAGCGACTTGCCGGCCGCGACGTCCCGCACCGCGGTGATCAGGTCGGTGCCGCGGATGGCCTTCAGGACGTAGCCGGAGGCCCCGGCCATGATCGAGTCGAACAGCGCCTCGTCGTCCGAGAAGGAGGTCAGCATCAGGCACTTCAGCTCGGGCAGCCGCGAGCGGACCTCCCGGCAGACCTCGACCCCGTTGCCGTCCGGCAGGCGCACGTCGAGCACCGCCACGTCCGGGTGGACGGCGGGGATCCGGGTGATCGCCTCGGCGGCGGTGCCGGCCTCCCCGACCACCTCGATGTCGTCCTCGACCGAGAGCAGGTCGTGCACGCCCCGTCGGACCACCTCGTGGTCGTCGAGCAGGAAAACTCTGATTTGTCCGTTATCACTCACACCCAAAACCTCCCATATGACCCTACAAGTGGCCTCTCGTACGTACTGCCCCAGGGGCGTGTTCCGGCCAGACCGGTCCGAAACCGATACCGAGAACCCCCTTACGTACGGGCCGTCGCCCGGATAACGTGCGCTGGTGTCCTGAAGGCGCCCGAATTGAGAGCTGCGTCACGCGGTCCGTCACCCCCACCCAACCGACGGCGAGCCGAGCGCGGCACCCACGGGGTTGTAGGCCCTGAACAAGTAGGACGTCCTAGCGCAGGCGCGCCAAGGGCGGACGCTGGGTAACGTTCTCGTGAGGGACGCCGTCGGAACAGGATCACCACCTGCCCCGCAACAGGTGCGCATACCCACGCGCCCCGCGAGGCGGTGACCGGACCGGTCACCGGCGACCCCGGGCGGCCGGACAGACCGAGGAGTGAACGTGACCGTCAAAAGCACGGCGAGGGCCCGCAAGAAGGCGGCCCCCTCCGTCCCTGACACCCTGCGCGCCACGGGTACGGACGCCCAGCCGGAGCTCGTCCAACTGCTCACGCCGGAAGGCGAGCGGGTCGAGCACCCGGACTACCCGCTCACCACCACTCCGGAGGAGCTGCGCGCCCTCTACCGCGACCTGGTGCTGGTGCGCCGGTTCGACGGCGAGGCCACCGCGCTCCAGCGCCAGGGCGAGCTGGGCCTGTGGGCCTCGCTGCTCGGCCAGGAGGCCGCCCAGGTCGGCTCCGGTCGTGCCATGCGCACCGGCGACTACGCCTTCCCCACCTACCGCGAGCACGGCGTGGCCTGGTGCCGCGACGTCGACCCGCTGAACCTGCTCGGCATGTTCCGCGGCGTGAACCACGGCGGCTGGGACCCGAACGAGAAGAACTTCCACCTGTACACCATCGTGATCGGCGCGCAGGCCCTGCACGCGACCGGCTACGCGATGGGCATCACCAAGGACGGCGCGGACGACGCGGTCATCGCGTACTTCGGCGACGGCGCCTCCAGCCAGGGCGACGTCAACGAGGCCTTCACCTTCGCCTCGGTCTACAACGCCCCCGTGGTGTTCTTCTGCCAGAACAACCAGTGGGCGATCTCCGAGCCCACCACCACGCAGACCAAGATCCCGCTGTACCGCCGCGCCTCCGGCTTCGGCTTCCCGGGCGTCCGGGTCGACGGCAACGACGTGCTGGCCTGCCTGGCCGTGACCCGCTGGGCGCTCGACCACGCCCGCAACGGCAACGGCCCGGTGCTGATCGAGGCGTTCACCTACCGGATGGGCGCCCACACCACCTCCGACGACCCGACCCGCTACCGGCTCACCGAGGAGACCGAGGCCTGGAAGGCCAAGGACCCGATCCTGCGGCTGCGCACCCTCCTGGAGAAGGAGGGCCTCGCGGACGAGGAGTTCTTCGCCGCGATCGACGCCGAGAGCGAGCAGCTGGGGCTGCGGGTGCGCGAGGGCGTGCGCAGCATGCCGGACCCGGACCCGACGCTGATCTTCGACCACGTGTACAGCGAGCCGCACGGGCTGGTCGATGAGGAACGGGCCGAGTACGTCCAGTACGCGGCCTCCTTCGAGGCGGGGGAGAACCTCTGATGGCCGGTCAGCTCAGCATCGCGAAGGCGCTCAACAGCGCCCTGCGCAAGTCGCTGGAGGACGACCCGAAGACCCTCCTGATGGGCGAGGACATCGGCAAGCTCGGCGGCGTCTTCCGGATCACCGACGGCCTGCAGAAGGACTTCGGCGAGGGCCGGGTCATCGACAGCCCGCTCGCCGAGTCGGGCATCGTCGGCACCGCGATCGGCCTCGCGCTGCGCGGCTACCGCCCGGTCGTGGAGATCCAGTTCGACGGCTTCGTCTACCCGGCCTTCGACCAGATCGTCTCCCAGCTGGCCAAGATGCACGCCCGCGCGCTCGGGCACGTCAAGATGCCGGTCACCATCCGGATCCCCTACGCGGGCGGCATCGGCGCGGTCGAGCACCACAGCGAGTCGCACGAGGCGTACTTCGCGCACACCGCCGGCCTGCGCGTGGTCACCCCGTCCAGCGCGCACGACGCGCACTGGATGCTGCGGCAGGCCATCGCCTCCGACGACCCGGTGATCTTCCTGGAGCCCAAGCGCCGCTACTGGGACAAGGGCGAGGTCGGCGACGCCGCCGACCTGGGCCTGTACGACGCCCGGATCGTCCGGCCCGGCACCGACGCGACGCTGATCGCGTACGGCCCGATGGTCAAGGTCTGCCTGGAGGCCGCCGCGGCCGCCGAGGAGGACGGCCGCCGCCTGGAGGTCGTCGACGTGCGCTCGCTCTCCCCGGTGGACTTCGCCACCCTGGAGGAGTCGGTCAAGCGCACCGGCCGGGCCGTCGTGGTGCACGAGGCGCCGGTGTTCCTGGGCATGGGCGCCGAGCTGGCCGCCCGCCTCACCGAGCGGTGCTTCTACCACCTGGAGGCGCCGGTCCTGCGGGTCGGCGGCTACTACGCGCCGTACCCGCCGTCCCGGGTCGAGGAGGCATTCCTGCCCGACCTGGACCGCGTGCTCGACGCCGTCGACCGCGCGCTCGCGTTCTGATACCGGGGAGCGAAGATGACCACCGAAGTTCGCTCGCTCCGCGAGTTCAAGATGCCCGATGTGGGCGAGGGCCTCACCGAGGCCGAGATCCTCAGCTGGTACGTCAAGCCGGGTGACACGGTGACGGACGGCCAGGTCGTCTGCGAGGTGGAGACCGCCAAGGCCGCGGTGGAGCTGCCGATCCCGTTCAACGGGGTCGTCGAGCAGCTCTTCTTCCCCGAGGGCGCGACGGTCGACGTCGGCACCGTGATCATCTCGGTCGCGGTCGCCGGGGAGGGCGGGGCCCCGGCTCCGGCCGCCCCCGCCGCGCAGGCCGCCCCCGCCGCTCCGGCGGCCGAGGCGCCGGCCGCGCCGGCCGAGCCCGAGCGGCGCGAGGTGCTGGTCGGCTACGGTCCGCGGACCGGCACCGCCCAGCGCCGGGCCCGTCGGACCACCACGACCACGGTCGTGGCCGCGCCGGCCGCCCCCGCGGCTCCGGCCCCGGCCGTGGCTCCCGTCGCGGCTCCTGTCGTGGCTCCTGTCGTGGCTCCTCTCGTGGCCGAACAGCACACCGGCGAACGGCCGTTGGCCAAGCCGCCGGTGCGCAAGCTGGCCAAGGACCTCGGCATCGACCTGCGCGCGGTCACCCCGACCGGCCGGGACGGCGTCGTCACCCGCGAGGACGTGCACGCGCACGCGTCGGCCCTGGCCGCCGCGGCCTCGGCTCCGGCCGCGGTCGCTGCCGCCGTCGTTGCCGCCGAGCCCGTCGCGGCCGAGCCGGCCGAGGCTCCGGTCGTCGTGTCCGGGTCCGCCGCGGGCGACGTCCGGGTGCCGATCAAGGGCGTCCGCAAGGCCACCGCGCAGGCCATGGTGGCCTCGGCGTTCACCGCGCCGCACGTCACCGAGTTCGTCCAGGTCGACGTGACCCGCACGATGAAGTTCGTCCGCCGGCTCAAGGAGAGCGGCGAGCTGGGCCGGGACGTCCGGGTCAGCCCGCTGCTGATCGTCGCCAAGGCGCTGCTCACCGCGATCAAGCGGCACCCCGAGATCAACGCGCAGTGGGACGAGGCGGCCCAGGAGATCGTCATCAAGGGCCAGGTGAACCTCGGCATCGCCGCGGCCACCCCGCGCGGCCTGATCGTGCCCAACATCAAGGACGCCGGCGCCAAGACCCTGACCGGGCTGGCCACGTCGCTCGGCGAACTGGTCGAGACCGCCCGCCAGGGCAAGACCTCGCCGGCCGACATGCAGGGCGGCACGGTCACCATCACCAACGTCGGCGTCTTCGGCGTCGACACCGGCACCCCGATCCTCAACCCGGGCGAGGCCGCGATCCTCGCCTTCGGCGCGGTCCGGGAGCTGCCGTGGGTGCACAAGGGCAAGGTGGTCCCGCGTCAGGTGACCACGCTGGCCCTCTCCTTCGACCACCGCCTGGTGGACGGGGAACTGGGCTCCAGGGTGCTGGCCGACGTGGCCGCCCTCCTGGAGCAGCCGAAGCGCCTGATCACCTGGGGCTGACCGGCCGGTAGGACCACGGAAGGGGGGGGGCCGGCCCCCAACGGGTGGGGGGGTGGCCCGCCCGGGGGTGCGGGCCGGGGGTTCCGGCGGGGGGCGGGGGCGGGGCCCCCCGGGGGGGGCCCCCCCCCCCCCGCGGGGGGCCCCCCCCCCCCCCCTTCGTGGTGTCCGTCCGTCGGTTACCGCTGGGGACGGAGGCGACGGACGGCGATCAGGACGCCCGCGCCGAGTGCGAGGAGGGCGGCGGCGGAGCCGGCGAGGAAGCCGTTGGAGGAGGAGCCGGTCTGGGCGAGCTCGGGGGTGCCGGCCGGCGCGGAAGTCGAGTTCGCGGCGGGGGACTTGGGGGCCTCGGCGGTGGGCGCGGCCGGAGCGGCGGTCTTGGTCTCGTCCGCGGCGGGCTTGGCCGGGGCGACGGGAGTGGTCTTGGCCTTGGCCGGGGCGCTCGGCTTGGCGGTGGCGGTCGGGACGGGCTGGGCGGCGGCCGGGTGCTCCACCGGGAAAGTGAAGTTCGAGTCGCCGACCACGGCCTGGGAACCGGGAGCCTGCCCGAGGACCCCGATCTTGACCTTGCCCAGGTTCTTGGGGGCCTTCGCGGAGAGGCCGATGCGGAAGGTGAAGTGCTCCGCCCGGCCGTTCTCGAGGTGCTTGACGACGGTGGCAGGCGAGGCGTTGGTGTGGAGCGACGGGTCGCAACCGGGGCTGAGGGCGACCGGCTTCCAGGTCCCGCCGGACGCCACCTCGACCGTGAAGTCCTCGGTCCGGAGGCCGGCGCCGGGCACCGGGTTGAACAGCGAGATGGACGCCGCGACGTTCTCGTAGGGCGCACCGGTGAAGTTGGTGATGCCGACGCCCACCTCCACCTTCGGGCCGCCCGCGATGAGGGTCTGGCCGTCCCGGGTCTGGTGGAAGGAAGCGGTGAGGTCGCCGTTGTGGGTGGCGGCCGGGGCCGGGGTGGCCGGAGTCGTCACCTCGTACGGACCGGCACAGGCCCAGGCGGTGTCGGTGGTGAGGATCTGGATGCCGCCGGCGAGGACGGCGGTGGTGACGAGCGTGGCGAGGGTGCGGCGGGTGGAGAGCGAGCGGGTGTTCTTCGCAAAGCGGGTGATAACGGACGTGCGCATGACGTGACTCCCCAGGGCCATGGGTC
>NZ_JBHWGD010000058.1:54644-55766 GCF_042733235.1 Kitasatospora sp. NPDC059722 | reverse complement strand
CGCCTGGCCCACGGTGGGCCGCATGAGGAACTTGTACGCACGGATCATCCAGCCCACCCCCTTTCGGTCGATGTGGTCAAGCTAGTGCACCCCACTGACAACGCAGCGTTCTCCGCCGCTTCGCGGCTCCGGGCCAAGGATGCATCCCTCCCCGGCTGAAGCCGGGGATACCCTGCAAGATCAGGGATGGGGGCCCGGCCCAGGTGCGCGGTCCCCACCTTCTTGGCCAGTGACCAATGACTGGTTGTCAGTAAGACTGGGTCGGTGACCAAGAAGCAAGCCCCGGACCGCGCCCGCACCCGGCTCCCGTCGGAGCCGGCGCCGATGATCCGGTCGAGGCCGAGCTCGAAGCGCTCGTCGAAGTCGTCGAAGTCGCCGGCGGGGTGCTGAGATGCGGATCGAGATCGTCGCCGTCCTGGACGGCAGCCGGGTCGACTTCCGCTGCACCCTCGGCGGGGCTCAAGCCCTGTGGGCCGGGCCGCCGTCGCCCGGTCCCGGCCAACTCTTCGACGTGGAACTGGACGTGGGGGAGCCGATCGCCGCGTGGGCGAGAGCCACCACCGGACCGGGAGCGATCACCGGAACCCCGGCGGGTGGGGCCGTGCTCACCGGGACCGTCCTCGGGGCGGGAAACGCGGACGACCCCGTCGTCGACCTCCGGCTCGGCGACGACATCGTCCTGCTGGAGCCGCCGGCGGACGGCTGGGACGTGCGGCCCGGCGAGGTTGTGGCGGCACGGGTCACATCGCTCCGGCTGTACCCGTACGAGCTGTAGCCCGCGGGCCTGCGGCTGATGCGTTGAGTCCCGCGGCCCGGCGGGACGTATGGGTCAGTGGCGGGGCGGGTGCGGCGGGGAAGCGGGAAGGTGAGTCCGGTGATCAGCTCGGAGACGGTGGAGTTCCGCGTCGGCGACCGGGTGTGGGTGTACCGGGACTCGGAGTTCGGTGCGGTCGAGGGGGCCGTGGTCGTGGACGTCCGGCCGGACGGGCGGCTGCGGGTGGAGTTCACCGACGGGCACCGCACCGCTCTCCGGTACGGGCACGTCGAGCTGCGGGGGGCGGGGGGGGGGGGGGGGGGGGGGGGGGGGGGGGCGGGGGGGGGGGGGGGGGGGGGGGGGGAGGG
>NZ_JBHWGD010000058.1:43056-54634 GCF_042733235.1 Kitasatospora sp. NPDC059722 | reverse complement strand
GGGGGGGGCGGCCGCCCCCCCCCCGCCGCCCCCCCCCCCCGCGTCGCCGCGCGCCCCGCCGGCCGGGGGGCCGGGGGGGGGGGGGCCCCGCCCCCCCCCGGGACGGTGCGGGGGCGGGGGCGGGGGAGAGGAGCCAGCTCAGGGTGACGTCCCACAGCGGGCCGCCACCCGCGGTCATGCGGTGACCTTGGCGACGAAGGCGGCCAGGTTCGCCACCGTGCGCTGGATCTTCTCCTCCACGGTGAGCGACTCGTGCAGCTTGGTGCCGACCTCCCGCCTGCCGCGCACGTAGAGCGAGCACGCGAGGTCGCTGCACATGTACGCGCCCACCGAATTGCCCTCCTTGCCCGCCTTGCCGGCCCGCGGGGCGACCAGCAGCGAGACGCCACCCGTGTGCGTGGTCACGCACAGCGAGCAGATGCTGCGCCGGGCCTGCCAGGAGGCCCCGGAGGACGAGCGCAGCGCGACGGCCACCGGGCGGTCGCCGAAGCCGGGGAGTTCGGCGACGAGGTAGGAGCGGTCGGGGGCCTGGGGATCCCGCCAGCCGAGGAAGTCCAGGTCCTCCCAGGGCTGTTCGGCGAGGTCTCGCGGCACGTTCAGGCGCGAGGCCTCGCCCTTGGTGGTGTTGACGAAGGCGGCACGGATGTCTCGTTCGGTCAGCGGCTTCATAGGGATCAACGTAAATTACCTAGGAGCATTAGGCAAATGTATTATTGCTCCAGGAGACCGTGGGAAGCAGAGGGGAACCGCATGGCGCGCGTAGGACTGACCGCCGAACGCCTCACCAGGGCGGGGGCGGAACTCGCCGACGAGGTCGGCTTCGACAAGGTGACCGTCTCGGCGCTCGCCCGGCGCTTCGGCGTCAAGGACGCGAGCCTCTACTCGCACGTCAGGAACTCGCAGGACCTCAAGACGAGGATCGCCCTGCTCGCCCTGGAGGAGCTCGCCGACCGGGTGTCCGCCGCCCTCGCCGGGCGGGCCGGCAAGGACGCGCTGACCGCCTTCGCCGACGCCTACCGCGACTACGCCCGCGAGCACCCCGGCCGCTACGCCGCCGCCCGGCTCCAGCTGGACCCGGAGACCGCGCGCGCCAGCGCCGCCGTCCGCCACTCGCAGATGACGCGCGCTATCCTGCGCGGCTACGACTTCGTGGAGCCGGACGAGACGGACGCCGTCCGGCTCCTGGGCAGCACCTTCCACGGCTACGTCACGCTGGAGACGGGCGGCAGCTTCGCCCACACCCCGCGCGACACCGAGGACACCTGGGCGCGCATCCTCGACGCCCTCGACACGCTCCTGCGCAACTGGCCGAAGAGCCCGCCGATCGGCTAGCCAGGAGCCCCGGGCCGGCTGGGTCGTCGAAGGGCACCTGGTCGAACCCGGGGCCGCCTTGCCCGGAGCCGGGAGGGCCGGCACCTGATCGACCGGGACCGTCGATGCGCTCGGCGGCATACTGGCGGGATGAGCTTCGGGGTGGGGTCCGGCGAGAGCAACTGGGGTGGCGGGGTGCTCCAGGAGACGTTGGGGCGTGTGGCGGAGGGCCTCGGGGTCGTCTTGCCTGAGCCGGACGGGCAGTGGAGCGGCACAGCGGTGTACGTCGACGCGGGGCTCGGCCGGCGGGTGTCGGTGCGTCCGGCCGGCGAGCAGCGGCGTGCCTTCTGGGTGTACCTCCAGAGCAACGGCCGGCGCCTGGCCTGCGGGTGGACCGCCGATCCGGCCGAGGTGGTCAGGGCGGCGGTGGCCTGGATCGGCGGAGCGGGGCTCGAGGAGACCAAGGAGCAGGCTCCGTGCATCGAGTTCCGCCCTTGGGCCCTCGCGCACGAGCGGGAGCCGCTCGGTGCTGTCGAGTTGGCGTGGTGCCTCAAGCTCGACGGCGTCCACATGCCGCCGATGAACCGGTTCCCGCGCGTGCATGCGCTGTTGGCGGCCGCGTACGCCCAGCCGGTGCTCCGCCAACTGATGCCGGTGACCAGCCACTTCAACCTCTGGTTCTCCACCGGTACCACGGCGCGATGGAATACGACACGGGTCGGGTACATGATCTGGCCGCACGATGAGGGGTTCTACGGGGTACGGAACCGGAGCGAGTTGCTCGCGCGCTTCGAGACGCCGGAGGAGGCCGTCGCCTTCGTGGTCGCCGTCCTGCCGGACGGGATCGGGCCGGCACGTTAAGCGTTGGTCGAGCGGTAGCGGTAGCGGCAGCGATCGTGTTCGTCGCCACGTCCGGCTGCACCTGTCCCCAGCGCTCTTGATCGCCAGGAGACCGTTTAGCGGGCCGGAACGCCCGCGAGTCGCACCTCCGAGGCGCCCGGGCGCCAGCGGACTTCGGTGACGGGCGCCCGGCCGGAGCCCTGGACGAGGCGCAGGGGCAGGTCGAGACGGTTGGTGACTCCCGTGCGGCCTTGAGCCGACCTCGCCCTCGGGGCTGGGTCTACGATCACACCAACGGCAGGCAGGACCGGCCTGGGAGGCCCCGGCCCGCCGACGAGCCCGGTGAGCACGCCGGGCGGGTGCTGGACCGGCTGAAGGGGGACCTCATGGCGCAGCGGACCGGGCGGACGGCGGACGGCAGTGCGGGCGACGCGGACTACGGCGCGATCGGCGGCTCGTACGCCGCCTACCGGCGCCCCGAACCGAGGATCGCCGCACTGATCGAGCAGGCCCTGGGCGGGGCCCGTACGGTGCTCAACGTCGGTGCCGGGGCCGGTTCGTACGAGTCGGAGGCCTTCGACGTGACGCCGGTCGAGCCGTCGGCGTCGATGCGCGCGCAGCGGCCCGCGCACCTGCCGCAGGCGGTCGACGCGGTGGCGGAGGACCTGCCCTTCCCGGACGACGCGTTCGACGGCGCGATGACGACGTTCAGTGTCCACCAGTGGAGCGACGTGAAGGCCGGCCTGCGCGAGCTGCGCCGGGTCACGCGCGGCCCGGTGGTCGTCCTGACCTGCGACCCGGACCTCGTGCGGGACTTCTGGCTGTACGAGTACGCGCCGCTGGTGCTGGACACCGAGGCGCGGCGCTACCCGTCCGTCGCCGACATCACCGAGGCCCTGGGCGGCGAGGCCGAGGTCACCGTGGTGCCCGTCCCGGCCGACTGCGTCGACGGCTTCAACGAGGCCTACTACGCGCGCCCCGAGATGCTGCTGGACCCGGCCGCCCGGCAGTCCTGCTCGGCGTGGAGCTTCGTCCCGGCGGAGCTGGCCCGCGAGTACACCGACCGGCTGGAACGGGACCTGGCCTCGGGGGCGTGGGACGAGCGGTACGGCCACCTCCGGCAGCAGGCGGTGCTGGAAGGCTCGCTGGTCCTGATCCGGGCCCGGTAGTAGCCGGCGGCCGTCCTGATCAACGCCGACGGCCTGACACCGCCCGGCGCCGTCAGCGCGCCGGGCGGAGCGGTCCCGGGCGGTCCCGGGCGGTCCCGGGCGGTCCCGGGCGGAGCCGTCCCGGGCGGAGCCGTCCTGGGCCTCCGTCACATGGTGCCGGAGAACAGCAGGGCGACCAGCTTGCCGTCGTCGTCCCGGCCTTCGAGGCAGAGGGCGGACTCGTCGCCGACGCGGAAGGCCAGGACGTTGGCACCGGTCGCCTCGTTGACCACGACGTCGACCCACGCGGGGACCTTGCCGGCCGCGTCGGCGGCGTCGAGCTCGGCTCCGACGTGCTCCACGAAGGCGCTGAGGTCCTCGAAGGCCTCCGGCCGGACGGAGCGGTCGCGGAACGCGTCCATCGCGGTCGAGTCCCACAGGAAGCCGAAGTCCGGCCCGAGCGGCTGCCAGTCCTCGACGGCGTCCTCGAACTCCGCCCCGGCGATCTCCTCGGGGCCGGCCAGCGGCACGAACACCATCTCCACCGCGCTCGACTCCCGGCCGGTCACGCCGTCCCGGAACCGCCGCACGCCGACGTACACGGGGTGCGAGCCCGGCGGGACGTCACCGCACGCGCTCCACTCGGGCGGCGCCGGGCAGCTGAACACCACGCCCTCGACCACCTTCAGATCGCCGATCCGGTGGAACTCGGTGGGCTCGCCCTGGACGTACTCGTCGGCCAGGGTCTGCAGCAGTTCGTTGATCTCCATGGCCGCACATTCTGGCGCACCCCACCGACAGCCGAGGCGGTCGGGCTGGTCCTCACAACCGGTCGTAGACGGCCGACAGCCGCTGGAGCACCTCGGCAGCGCGGTCGAGGGCGTCCGCGTCGTAGTCGGACAGGTCGGCGTGCAGGGCGTCGGTGAGCGCCTGCTGGCGCCGGCGGTGCCGCTCGCGGCCGGCGTCGGTGAGGGCGACCACGACGGAGCGCTTGTCCTCGGGCGGCCGGGTGCGGGTCACGTAACCGGCCGCGACCAGGCCGTTGACCAGTTGGGTGGCGGCGGCGCCGGTGGTCTCGGTGCCGGCCGCGAGTCCGCTGATCGTCAGCGGGCCCCGGTCGGCGAGGGTGCGCAGGGCGCGGGCGTGGGTGAGGGAGAGGGCGCCGGGGGTGCGGGTGGCGCGGCCGCGCAGGCGGGCGTCGGCGGCGCTGAGGCGGTAGGCGGCCCGGGCGAGGCGGTCGAGGGCGTCGGCGCGCTCGGGGGCGGGCTCGGGGGCGGGCTCGCGGGTCGGCTCGGTCATGTGCGGGTCTCCTCGGCGGTGGTGGCTTGACACCAGCTTAGGTTAAGTACTTAATCACTAAGTACTTAATCACTAAGTACTTAGTGATCCGGAACCCGAGAAGGAGACCGCCATGACCACCCGTTCCACCGGCCAGAGCTGGGCCCTCGACACCGCGCTCGCCCAGGGCGGCTTCGACGCGCTGCACCCCGAGGCCGTCGGCACCATGGAGCAGCTCGGCCACGACCACACCGACTTCGCGAAGGTCTTCGCGCTGGTCAGGAGCGGTGCGATGCTGCCCAAGGCCTGGGCGACGGTCGCCGCCCAGGCGGAGGAGCGCGCCGCGCACCACGAGCGCGGCGGTTTCGCGCGGACCGCCGCCGACCTCTACGGGCGGGCCGCGGTGATGTGGGGCCGCGCCCAGTACTCGATCTTCGACGCGACCGATCCGCGCAAGGCCGCGATGCGCACGCGCACCGACCACTGCGTCGAGCGCCTGGGCGCGCTGCGTGACGGCCGGGTGCGGCGCGTCGTCCTCGACTTCGAGGGCGGAGCGATCCACGCGCTGCTCCACCTGCCCGCCGGGCCGGTCGAGAACGCGCCGGCCGTCATCCTCGGCCCGGGGATGGACATGATCAAGGAGGACTACATCTGGGCAGCCGAGCGCTACTACACCTCGCGCGGGGTCGTCGCACTGTCCATCGAGGGCCCCGGCCAGGGCGAGACGCGGGCCGGCGGGCTCACCGTCGACCTCACCAACTACGAGCGCGCGATCGGCCGTTACCTCGACCACCTGGCCGCGCTGCCGGAGGTCGACGCGGCACGGATCGGCATGTTCGGCATCTCGATGAGCGGCTACTGGGGCTCGCGCGCCGCCGCCACCGACGGCCGGCTGGCCGCGCTCGCCGCGTTCGAGGCCGTCACGGGCGACTTCGCGACCATCTTCGAGCGCGCCCAGCCGACCTTCAAGAACAACTACATGTACATGGCCGGGTACACCGACGAGGAGGCCTTCGACCGCGACCTCGTCCGCCACCTGCCCCTCGGTGACCTGGTGGACCGGATCACCTGCCCGGTGCTGTACGGCATCGGCGAGTTCGACGAGCTGACCGACCTCGGGCAGGCGCTGGAGAGCTTCGAGAAGGTCCGGGCGCCGAAGGAACTGCGGGTCTACGAGGACGAGTTCCACCCGCTCGGCGGCGTGGCGGCCGAGGTCTTCCGGTTCGGCGCCGAGTGGCTGGAGCGGGCGCTGGCGGGCGAGTTCGCGACGCCCGGGCGGGACGTGCGGCACTACGTCCGCCGCGACGGCAGCACCGTCGACGGCAGCGCCGATCCGACGTGGTGGCTCGGTGCCGCGCCGGCGCACCTCGACGCGGTCCGGCGGGGCTGAGCAGCGGCCGAGGGGCGGCCGGGGGCGGGTCCGGGGTCAGGGGCGGCGCCGCTCAGGTGAGCAGCGTCGCCTCGACCCCGGCGAGGACGGCGGTCAGCCCCAGCTCGAAGCCCTCGTCGAAGTCCCGGAACATCACCCGGCCCGCCTCCGCCGCGAGCGGGTGGGCGGCGAGGCGTTCGGCGCGCGCGTCGACGTCGTACGCCTCGCCGCCGGCGAACGGGTCGGCGCCCATGGCCTGTTCCTCGACCACGTAGCCGATCGTGTAGCTGTACGCCGTGTACCAGGCGCGGGCGGCGGCGGACGGTGCGAAGCCGGCGTCGACCAGCAGGCGCAGGGCGCCGTCCAGGCCGGGCGCGTACGAGGTGTCGGTGAAGCGGGCGCCGCTGTAGACCTTGGCACCGTCGCGGTGGCGCAGCAGCTCGGCGCGCAGGGCGCGCATCGTCACGCGGTACGCGTCGCGCCAGTCGCCCCCGGCCGGCCAGGCGGACCCGGCCGACATGCGGCGCATCATCTCGGTCGCCATCTCGTCGAGCAGCGCCTGCTTGTCCTTGAAGTGCCAGTACAGCGCCGGTGCCTTGACGCCGAGTTCGGCGGCGATCGCGCGGAGGGTGAGGCCGTCGAGGCCCACCTCGTCGAGGAGTCTCAGCGCGGTGTCGGCGACCAGCTTCCGGTCGAGCTTCGGGGTTCCCGGGGTTCTCTGCGGCGTCACGGTTGACAGTTTAACGCCGTTAAGGGCAGGCTGCGGACAGCCGCCGTTTAACAACGTTAAGGAGAGTGGCCCGTGTCCGCGCTGCCCGTGTCCGCGTCGCCCGAATCCGTGCCGTCCGAATCCGCGCTGCCCGAATCCGTGGACGTCCTGATCGTCGGCGCCGGCCCCACCGGCCTCGCGCTCGCCCTCGACCTCGCCCGGCGCGGCGTCCGGGCGCTGCTCGTCGAGCGCGCCGCCGAGCTGTTCCCCGGCTCGCGCGGCAAGGGGCTCCAGCCGCGCACGCTGGAGGTGCTGGACGACCTCGGCGTGCTGGCCGGGGTCCGCGCGGTGGCCGGGCACTACCCGGTGAACCTGTTCTGGAAGGACGGCGAGCCCCAGGGCGAGCGCCGCATGTACGACCCGACCGAGCCGTCCGAGGCGGAGCCGTACACCGAGACGCTGATGCTGCCGCAGTGGCGCACGCAGCGCGTCCTGTACGGGCGGTTGCGCGAGCTGGGCGGCGACGTCGCCTTCGGCCGCGAGCTGGTCGGCCTCGCGCAGGACGCGGACGGCGTGACGGCCGCGTTCGCGTCGGGCGCCCCGGTCCGGGCCCGGTGGGCCGTCGCGGCCGACGGCGGGCGCTCGACCGTCCGCCGGCTGCTCGGCATCGGCATGGCGGGGGAGGACATCGACCCGGCGACGATGCTGGTCGCGGACGTCCGGCTCGCCGACGGGGCGCTGGACCGCGATCACTGGCACGTCTTCCCTGCGGGCGAGGACCTGCTGGCGCTCTGCCCGCTCGCCGGGACGGACGACTTCCAGCTCGTCGCGAGGTTCCCGGAGGGGACGGCCGTGGATGCCACCCTGGAGGGGATCCGCAAGGTCGTCGCCGCTCGCTCTCACCTGACGGCACGTCATGTTGTCGACGTGCGCTGGGCATCCGAGTTCCGGCCGCGGACGGGACTCGCGGACCGGTTCCGCGACGGACGCGTGTTGCTCGCCGGCGACTCCGCACACGTGCACTCGCCGGCCGGCGCGCAGGGCCTGAACACCAGCATCCAGGACGCGTACAACCTCGCCTGGAAGCTGGCCGCCGTGCTCTCCGGCGCCGCCCCGGAGGCGCTGCTCGACACCTACGAGGAGGAGCGCCGCGCCAACGCGGCGGAGATGCTCGACCTCTCGACGCGCGTGCACCGCGGCGAGGTCCGCCGTGGCCGCGCGACCCAGCAACTCGGCCTCGGCTACCGGGAGTCGACGCTCTCGGAGGACACCCGCACCGGCCTCCCGGCGGACGCCCTCCGGGCCGGCGACCGCGCCCCGGACGGCCGCCGCGGCGGCGTCCGCCTCTTCGACGCCTTCCGTGGCCCGCACTGGACCCTGCTCGCCGTCGGCACCGACGCCGACCTGCCCGACCTCGGCGTCCCCGCCGTCCGCATCCCGCCCTACAAGGCGTACGGCGACGGCGTGTTCCTCATCCGTCCGGACGGCTACGTCGGCTGGGCGGGCACGACGGCGGACGGCCTGGAGTCGTATGCGGCCCGTCACGGCGTGCGCGGCGCTTGACCCACGCGGCGCTTGACCCGCGCGGTGCTCGACCCGCGCGGTGCTCGACCCACGTGCCGCTCGACCCACGCGGCGCTTGACCCGCACGGGCGAGGGGGCGTGCCGCCCGGCCCGGGCTGCGGGGGAGCGGCGGTTCGCGGCCGGAGACTGGGGGCCGTCGCCGCCCGCCGCCGGACAGGAGAGACCGTGGCCGACCACAGCCCCCGGGAGAAGACCGACGGCCAGGTCGGCGTCCTCGGCATCGCGCTCGGCGCGGTCCTGGCGGTCGTGTTCGCCCAGGGCTCGTGGCAGTGGTTCTCCACCTACCTCGGCGTGATGCTGCTCGCGGTGGTCCTCGCCTGCACCCGCCTGCCGACCCGCGCGCCCGGGCCGGTCACCGGGTACGTGCGCAGCCTGACGGCGTACGCACTGGTCGTCGGCCTGTGCGTGGCGATCGCGCTGGCCCCGGCGATGCAGCGGTGGCGGTGGCTGTTCCCGATGCCGGGTACGCGCGCGGGCTGCGCCGAACTGGGCCGCTACCAGGCCCTGACCGCGCGGCAGGCGGTGGGCGGCCTGGCCGTACAGGACGGCGCGGCGGTGGCCCACGCCCAGGCCGACCAGGCCCGGCACGCCGTCGACGCGTGCCTCGCGGCCACGACGACGCTGTGGCTGCCGGTCTACGCGCTGGGGACCGCGGCGCTGGTGGTCCTGGTCTCGTGGCGGCTCGGCCGGAGGAGAGCCACAGGCTCCCGGTGAGAGGATGGCCGGGACTCGAAAGGGGAGCGGATGGGCCTGGACGTCGTCCCGTTCGAGGAGCGGTTCGCGGAGCCCGCGGCGACGCTGCTCGCCGGGGAGCATCCGGACGGCGGGCTGGACCTCGCCGACCCGGTCGTGGCCCGTCGCCTCGTGGCGGCGTGGCAGGGTGCGGGCCCCGCTGTGGCCGCCGTCGAGGGCGGCGAGCTCGTCGGATTCCTGGCGGCGTCGGTCGACGGCGTTCCCGGGCCCCAGCAGGCGTCGATCCGGCTCCAGCAGCACGCTGCCGTCGGCGGCCGGAAGCGCGAGGCCTACCGCCGGCTCTACGCGGCCCTGGCCGGTCGACTCGCCGCCGTCGGACGGTTCGAGCACACGATCACGGTCTCGGCCGTCCACGGGGAGGTCACCACGGCCCTGTTCGAACTCGGCTTCGGCATCGACCAGATCAAGGGCCTGCGGCCCGCCGTCGCCTCCACCGGGCAGGACGTCCGGCTGCGCGAGGCCGGGCCGACGGACCTCCGCAGACTCCTCGAACTCACCGTCGAGCTGCAGCAGTTCCACGCCACCTCGCCGATCCTCCGGCCCGCGCTCCTCGACGTCCCCGCCGTTCGGGACGGCTTCCTCGCCGCTCTCGGCGACGACCGGCGGCTGCTCCTCGTCGCCGAGGAGCACGGGCGCGTCGTCGGCATGATGCAGGCGGAGGCCGACCAGCGGCACCGTTCCACGGCGGTGATCGGCATCGCCTCGGTGACGGCGTCCGTCCGGTCCGGGGGCCTCGGCACGGCGCTCCTGGCCGGAGTCTGCGACTGGGCCGCCCGCCGGGGCTTCGCGAACGTCGCCGTCGGCTGGTCGTCCGCGAACCCGGTGAGCGACTCCTTCTGGCGCGGACGCGGCTTCGCACCGGTCGGCTACAAGCTCACCCGCCTGATCGACGCCCGCGTCGCCTGGGCCGACAGTCGGCTGGGCTACGCCCATCACCTGCCGGGGGGCTCGCCGCTCCCTCTGTGACGAACTCCGCTCACCAGGACCAGAGAGGGCGGCACCCCGTTGTCGCCCGCCGCAGGCACCAGTGGCGCGGTGACGGTGATCGTCGCCGCGTCCGCCATCCTCGCCCTCCAGGTCCGCAGGGCGGCGGGTGCCGGAACGGTGAGGACGGTGGCTGCCGTGGGCAGCTGACGGTCAGAAATATTTTTTCGAACGGACCTGCAACCTCCGTGGCACCCACACGTCTGTGGAAGTGAGAGGCGGGGGAATCGCCAAGTGCCTCTCACTTCCACAACACACACGTATGGCTCCATAGGGGGAACCATGTCCATCCGCTCTGCCGCCGCCGTGCTCGTCCTGGGCCTCACGGCCGGCCTGGTCGCCGCCGCCCCGGCCTCGGCCGGGAACAACCCCTGGCCGAAGTTCACGCCGCTGGCGGCCGACACGACCGTGCAGATCCAGGCCGACTTCAGCGGCAAGTGCCTGGCCGTCGCAGACGCCCGCACCGACGACGGCGCGCCCGTCGTCGAGGCGGCCTGCACGGGTGACGACAGCCAGCAGTGGAACATCACCAACGGCTACGCGTTCAACGTCCACAGCGGCAAGTGCCTTGAGGTGCCGGCCTGGAGCCGCACCGCGGGCACCGCGATCGACCAGTGGACCTGCAACCAGGGCGACAACCAGCGCTGGGGTCAGATCAACATCGTCGGCAGCAACACCATCGCCATCCCCAACTGGAACAGCGGCCTGATCCTCGACGTCGACGGCGCGAACCACGCCGACGGCACCCCGGTGATCCAGTGGTACTCGGACTACCACGCCAACCAGCGCTTCACCCTCAACCCGGTCGGCTGACCCACCCCGCACCACCCCGGCCCCCGGCCCGGCCACCACCGGGCCGGGGGCCACCTTCGGCGCGTCAGGGCGCCGATCCTCGGCGCTGCGGACAGTGGGGGGAACACCAAGTTCCGTTCGCGCCATACGACATCAGTCAGGACCCACAGGGGGGGCCATGACCATCAACTCCACTGCCAAGCGCCGCATCGGCTCCGTCGCCACCGCCGGGCTCGGCCTCGGCCTGGCCGTCGGCCTGCTCGCCGCCCCGGCCGCGGCCGGCTTCACGTACCACCCGCTCGCGGCCGACTCCACCGTGCAGATCCGGACCTTCGTCGGCAAGTGCCTCCAGATCGCGGACTCCCGCACCGACAACGGGGCTCCCGTCGTCCAGGCGACCTGCAACGGCGCCCCGGGCCAGCGGTGGAACATCTCCGACGGCTTCGCCGTCAACGTCAACAGCGGCAAGTGCCTTGAGGTGCCGGGCTGGAGCAAGACCCAGGGCACGGCCATCGGCCAGTGGGACTGCAACGGCGGTGACAACCAGCGCTGGGGCAAGGTCAACGTCGACGGCAACACGCTGGCCGTCGTCAGCTTCGACAGCGACTTGGTCCTCGACGTGTACGGCGCCGGCCACGACGACGGCGCTCCGCTCGTCCAATGGGGCGGGTCGCGCTACGACAACGAGCGCTTCACCCTCGCCCCGGTCGGCTGACCCACCCCGCACCACCCCGGGGCCCCGCGCCCCCCCCCCCCCGCCGCGGCCCCGGGGGGGCGGGCCCGGGGGCTTTTTTCAATTGTCTCTGGCCC